>JAGLJD010000126.1 GCA_023142625.1 Candidatus Parcubacteria bacterium
AAAGTACAACGCTTGCTGCTATGGTAGGCGAGATAAATGAAAAACATTGCAAGCGTATAGTTACATTGGAAGATCCAATTGAATATGCAATGAAAAACAATGCAAGTATGATAGAGCAGCGTGAGATTGGTTCCGATTGCACTGAATTTTCTTCCGGCTTAAAGCACGTTTTGCGACAGGATCCGGATATTATTATGGTTGGTGAAATCCGCGATCAGGAGACGGCGGAAATGGCTGTTCATGCGGCTATGACAGGACACTTAGTGCTTTCAACTTTGCATACAAACGACGCAGTGACGACATTGCCGCGCTTAGCTGATATGGGAATACCGTCATTCTTGCTTGCCACGACAACCAACTGCATCATCGCGCAGCGGCTGGTAAGAAAAATTTGCCAAGACTGCATTACGAGTTATAAGCTGACCACAGAAACAATTAAGGATTTATCGCGGACATTAGATATGAATAAAATTTTAGATACTCTTAAAATAGAAAAGATTATCGCTGACAAAGATTTAAAAAAATTGCTGTTTTACAGAGGAAAAGGCTGCAAGAATTGCAATAACGAAGGATATAAGGGGAGAGTGGGAATTTATGAAATTTTAGAGATTACGCCAAAAATTATTGAATTGATAAATAAAAAAGCGGATGCCGAGAAATTAAAACAGGCAGCAGCGGAGCAAGATATGCTGTCAATCATTGAAGACGGATTTATGAAGGCAAAAAGCGGCATTACCACAATTGAAGAAGTATTAAGGGTTACTAAAGAATAATTTATTTATGTTGCAATCTCTAAATAATTATATAACTCGTTTCCAAAGAATTCCTTTATCGGAAAAGTTGTTTTTTATTCAGCATCTTCGGGTGATGATGAGGGCTGGAGTGCCATTAGCAAGGGCTTTATCAACACTTTCTTTACAGAGCGGCAATAAAAAGTTTCAACTGATTTTAACGGATTTAAAGAATAGTATTGAAAAAGGCAACGGTTTTGCGGAAAGTTTGAAAAAATACAAAAAAATATTCGGCGAACTTTTTATCAATATAATTCAAGCAGGGGAAGTTAGCGGAAAACTTGAAGACGCTTTAGAGCAACTTTTTATCCAAACAAAAAAGGATTATGAAATACGCTCTAAGGTTAGGGGCGCGATGATTTATCCGATAATAATTGTTTTAGCGATGATAGGCATAGGAGGGTTGATGATTATTTTTATTATTCCCAAAATAACGGAGATTTTTCAAGCTTCAGGCGTTGAATTGCCGTTGCCGACAAGAATTTTAATAGGAATCAGCGACTTTGCCGTTGCGCATAAAATTTTAACGCCATCTGTCATTATAATATTGATATCTGGATTTTTTGCCGCAATAAGGACAAAAAAAGGCAAGCTATATTTTCATATAGTTTTATTGCGTCTGCCGATTTTTGGCAAGATTATTAAAAAAATAAATTTATCCCGTTTTTGCAGGACTTTGCATTCTATGCTAATGACAGACATTCCGATAATGGACAGTTTAAAAATAACATCAAATGTTTTAGGCAATGTCATTTATAAGCAGATTATCATAGAGGCATCTGAGAAAGTCGCAAAAGGAATCAATATAGCAGATACTCTTAAAAAAGATCCGCGCATATTTCCTCCCGTTGTAACTGAGATGATAACAATTGGCGAAGAGACAGGAAGTTTAGATAATGTTTTAAAAGAAATGGCTGAATTTTATGAGGAAGAAGTTAATCAGACAATGAAAAATCTTCCTGCCATTATTGAGCCGGTCTTAATTTTGATTTTAGGCGTCGGCGTTGCCGGCATGGCGCTGGCGGTTATTATGCCGATGTATTCTTTAACGGAAACAATATAGAAATAAATTTGCAATTTGCAATTACCAATTTGGCAATTATTATTTAATTTTTTAATTTTATTTTTTTATGCTAAAAATAAACATTCCTTTATCAGTGCCGAAAGGCAAAGAAAAAGAATATAAAAAAAATTTTAGATTAGCCACTAACGGCACAGGTCGGCTGATGATGTTCGCTGGCGACCAGAAAATTGAACATCTTAATGATGATTTTGTCGCCAAGAATATCCCTAAAGAGGTTGCCGATCCGGAACACTATTTTAAAATAGCAAGCAAGGCGCATATTGGCGTTTTTGCCGCGCAACTCGGCTTAATCGCAAAATATGGCAGAGATTATCCCCATGTCCCTTATCTGATTAAAGCTAACTCAAAAACGCATTTATTAAAAAAAGAGCAAAAAGACCCTTTTGGAAATATTTGGCTGGACTTTGAAAAAATTATAGAATTTAAAAGACAGGCAAAATTAAATATTCTCGGAGTTGGCTATACGATTTATATCGGGAGTTGGTATGAATCCGAGATGTTTAATCAGGCCGCAAACCTGATCTATGAAGCGCATAAAGAAGGGATGATAGCTGTTATCTGGATATATCCGCGCGGCAGAGCGGTTAAAGATGAAAATGATTTGCATTTAATAGCGGGCGGAGCAGGCGCGGCGGTCTGCCTTGGAGCGGATTTTGTTAAAATAAATTATCCGTATGGGCGAAACGGGAGCGCGAAAGCAAGCAAAAAATTCAAAGAAGCTGTTATTGCCGCAGGCAGGACAGGCGTAATTTGCGTTGGCGGAAGCAAGAAGGATCCGAAGCGCTTCTTACAGAGTTTATACAATCAGATTCATATCAGCGGAACAAAAGGAGCGGCAGTAGGTAGGAATATTTACCAGCGAAGATTAAATGAATCTGTCAGAATGGCAAACGCTATTTCCGCCGTAGTATTATATAATTATACCGCGGAAGAAGCATATAAGATATTTTTAGGAGAGACGGAGCTAAAAAAATAATTGTTTTTGCGAGGAGTTGAACGAGCGGAGCGAGTGAGGTGCGACGAAGCAATCTCGTTAATAACGCATAAACTATGCAAAAGCAATATTTTGTTTACGCAAAAAAATTTATAATTACAGATTTGTTCGCTCAGTAATGGGATTGCTTCGTCGCTCATTCCGCTATCGCTCTATTCGCTTCTCGCAAAGACAATATCTATTGCATTTTTTTAAAAATATGCTATTATTCTCTAATCCCCGCAAAGTGCGGAGAGTGTTCTTTTGTATATTTTTTTCTCGCGGTTTGCGGGAATAACAAAATAAAAAAAGGAGACTAAAAAATGAAGAAATTTTTTTCTTGGATTTTTGGAATTACTGGATTTATTTTTGGCAGTTTTGGTATTTTATGTCATTTCTCTAATGAGGTGGCAAAAGAAAAATTAAGACAAATCGCTCCGCTGCCAGCGGAATTGAAATTAGATCCACTGATACTGGATCCGAATTGGTTGATTTACCTCCTTTTTGGAGGATGCATTTTTTTTATTTTTGCAGCTGCTATTATAGGCGGCTGCAGAAAAAGAAAAGATATATTTCCTTAATATTAACAGGGCTTGTTCGCGCAATTTGCGAACAAGCCCTTTGAACTTTTTAAATTAAAAAATTTTATAAATTTAAAAAATGCTTAATTTTTTAAAAAAATATTAATTCAAGAAAGTTTTATTTTAAAAAGTTAAAACGGAAAAAATAAAACAGCCAGTAAGTGAAGTAATACTTATTGGCTGTTTTTTTGTTGATTTTTAAATTTTGTAATTTAAAGAAATTAAATCGTTTTGGCTTGCGGATAAAAATTATTTGTAATAATTATCTGCTTATCTCCTTAATTATTTGCGCCATCAATAAATCCGCAGGCAATAATTTTCCTTCAAGGGGAATATAAAAATCGCCTTTTAACACGCTTTTATCAGCGGTAATTTTAACGCCCGCGCATTCAATCAGTTCTTTGTCATTGTAATTATCACCGATAGCAAGCACATTCTTTTTTTTTAATTTAAGATGTTTAATAAAAGCTTTTAAGCCAACGCCTTTAGATTGAATATCTTTTACGCCGATATCATAAGCTTCCCCGTTCCAAACAGTATAAAGATTATCATATTCGCTCACGATATTTTCAATTTTTTGCACCCGTTTATGGCAATGTATCGTGATTATAAATTCTTTCGGCTCAAATCCTTTAATGAGTTTGTCTGAAATTTTTTGCAGTTTAGGAAATATTTCGCGCAAATATTTATAGCTGTTAGTGTGCTGTATTAAATCCCCGTTAATCCAAGTGGCGCTGCCGTTTTCGTAGGTCAAACTGGTAAATGTCAATATTTCCCTAAACATATCTTGTAGCATATAAAGCCCTCTTCCAGAGCTTATATTTATAAGGAATCCGAGTTCGCGCAATTTTTTTATCTGATTAATCTGTTTTTTAGCGATT
>JAGLJD010000127.1 GCA_023142625.1 Candidatus Parcubacteria bacterium
AAAACGCCGTCAACATCAAAAACAATAAGTTTTATCTTGCCTAAAATTTTTTTTGTTAAACAATTTATTGGTCGCATATTTTTAAAATATAAAAATTTTTTATAAGCCGATTTTCTTTCTTTTGCTTTCAGGCATTATAATTCCAGACTCATCCATTAAACCTACTATTTTGCGAGTTATATCTAATAAATCCTTATCTGTTTTTCCTTCAAATTTAACTTTTATAAAAGCAGAAGTATTTGACGGACGGACAATTCCCCAGCCGTTTTTAAAATTTATTCTAGCGCCGTCAACATCATTGATATCAAGATTTTTTTCTTTTACCATTTTAGTAAAATTATCAACAGCCAAATATTTTTTTGTGTCAGGGAATTCTATAAAAATTTCTTCGCTAGCGCAATATCTCGGCAAAGAATTCATATAATCCGAGAAGTCTTCTTTTTCAGAAGCGATTTGAACTAATTTTAATGAAGCGAACAAAGCATCGTCAATTAAATAATATTCTAATGGAAAATAGAAATGGCATGTGACTTCGCCTCCAAAAACAGCGTTTAATTCAATTATTTTATCAAGAACGGCTGCGTGATACCCGACTGTTAATTCAATGCGTTGCTTGTTTTTTTCTACTTCTTCAATTAAAGCCAAGGATGCCCTTGAATCAACCACGATAGGTCCTAATTTTTTTTTAAAAGCATTTTTAGTAAAAGCCATCAATAAGGCGTCCCCATTTATTAAATTTCCTTTATTGTCTATAAAGCCGGCTCGATCGCCGTCGCCGTCATAGCCGATTCCTAAATCCGCTCCTTTTTTTAAAACTTCTTTTTTTAAATCCATCATATTTTCTTTATGATACGGATCAGGAATATGATTAGGAAATGAATCGTCAGGGTCTGAATATATAGTGCTCGCTTCGCATCCAAGTATTTTAAATATTTTTTCCGGAAGCAAGCGAGAAGTTCCATTGCCGGTATCTATGATAAGTTTGAGCGGTTTTTTTATGCTTATTTTACTTGTAATATATTTAATATAATCTTTTTCAGCATCTATTTTTTTGATTGTTGTTTTTTGATTTTTTGTTTTAGATAATTTATTATTTATAATGAGATTTTTAATTTTGTCATAATGCTCGGGCAGCGTAGGATAGGCATTTTTAAAGACTATTTTAATTCCATTAAAACCTTCTCCTAAATGAGACGCCGTAATAACAATTCCGCAATCAAAATTATAATGGCAGACAGAAAAAAATACCACAGGGGATATTACAATTCCAACATCAATAACCTTCTTGCCTCCGTCAATAAGACCTTTAATCATAGCATCTTTAAGCTTGGGAGTGCTTTTTCTAATATCTCCCCCAATAGCGACCTGTTTTATATCTGGAAATAGATTACTAAAACTCAAGGCGATTTTATAAGCGGCTTCTTCGTTAATTTCCTTCGGATATTTTCCGCGAATATCATATTTTCTAAAAATAGTTTCATCTATTCTCATAAATTTTTTGTTTATTATTGAAATTTAATTTAATAATAGTATTATAACTATAAATAGATATTACAAAATTTTATTAAGTTAGTCAATTATAACAATTTTATTTTATAAAAATATTTTAAAAGTATGGATAAAACAGAAAGCAAGAAAATAGTTGTTGCCGTGAGCGGTTATTTTAACCCCTTGCATACAGGGCATCTTAAATTATTTAAAGACGCTAAAAAACTCGGCGATTATTTAGTAGTGATAATCAATAATGATTCGCAGGTTATAGTAAAGGGCAGAGTGCTTTTTATGCCTGAAAATGACAGGGCTGAGATTGTTAGCGCTATAAAATGGGTAGACAAAGCGTTTATTTCAATTGATAAAGACATATCCGTATGCAAATCCTTAAAAGAGATTAATCCTGATATTTTTGCAAATGGCGGCGACAGACACGAAAGCAATTTGCCAGAGGCCGCGCTTTGCAAAGAATTAAATATTAAAATGGTTGATAATGTCGGTGGCGATAAACTGAATTCAAGTTCTGCTTTAATAAAAAAAGCGTCTGAGTCGCGTGTGAAAAGTTTTAAATAATTTTTTTATGCAGTATAAATTAAATTCAAAAATTGAAGGTAGGTTTGCATCTTTAGCGATTAAGGAGATTTTTGAATTATTAAAGCAGTTTATTGATATAAAAATTTTAAAAGAACTGGAAATTATTTATCCTCCGGAAAGAGAGATGGGAGATTTTACGCTCCCTTGTTTTGCGTTAGCAAAAAGTTTTAGAAAATCGCCTGCTGAAATCGCGGTGAAATTATCAAAAAATATTAGATTAAAAAAAGAAGGACTTATTCGCAAGGTAAAAAATCAAGACACTTATCTGAATTTTTTTATAAATAAAGAAAGATCAGCAGAACTAATTTTAAGCGAGGTATTTTTAAAAAAAGACAAAATCGGAGAATCTGATATTGGAAAAAACAGAAAAATAATGATCGAGTATTTATCGCCAAACACAAATAAACCGCTGCATTTAGGGCATAGCCGCAACGCATTTATCGGATGGAGCGTAAGTAAAATTTTAAAAACTAATGGATATAAAGTTATAAAAACTTGTTTGATAAACGACAGAGGAATTCATATTTGCAAGTCAATGCTTGCTTATCAAAAAATGGGAAACAAAAAAACTCCAAAAAGCGAAAAGATAAAAAGCGATCATTTTGTCGGGGATTATTATGTTTTGTTTGACAAGTTAAGAAAAGAAAATCCAGAAATTGAAAAAGAGGCGCAAGAGCTTTTGCAAAAATGGGAAAAAGGAGATAAGAAAGTTCGGGCTCTTTGGAAAAAGATGAATAACTGGGCGTTAAAAGGAATTAAAGAGAGTTGCGATGAGCTCGGGGTCGGTTTTGATAAATTTTATTTTGAAAGCAATTATTATAAAAAAGGCAGATATATTATTTTAAAAGGATTAAAGCAAAAAAAATTCATAAAAGAAGGGGGCGCTGTTTTGGCTGATTTAAAAAAATATAATCTGCCGAATAAATTTTTATTGCGGAGCGACGGCACGGCGCTTTATATAACACAGGATATTTATTTATCATACTTAAAATGCAAGGATTATAAGTTGAATAAAATAGTTCATGTTATCGCGAGCGAGCAGGACTTATCACAGAAGCAATTATTTGCTATTTTAGACATTTTGAAATTCAATGCTGCTAAAAATATGCGCCATCTTAGCTATGGAATGGTGAATGTTGAAGGCGGAAAACTGAAATCTCGCGAGGGCGTGAAAGTCGACATTGATAGTCTGCTTGCGGAATTAAAAGGAGCGGCGGAAGCAGAAATTAAAAAACGGAATAAAAAATTAAGCAAAAAAGAGATTGCGGGGCGGGCAAAAGTTATCGTTTTAGGAGCTTTGAAATATTATATTTTGCAATATGGCGCAAAAAATATTGTTAATTTTAATCCAAAGAAATCTTTATCATTCACGGGAAACACAGGACCTTATCTGCAATACACCTACGCGCGGATTATCGGAATTATCCAGAAGAATAAGTCGAAAGTCGAAAGTCGAAAGTTGTTGATGTTATTGATGTTGATTTTAGCAAATTATCTGATGCGGCTGACGCAAGTTTGATTTTTGAACTATCTAAATTTTCAAGCATAATAAAGCAAGCAGGCAAAAATTACGATCCGTCAATTTTAGCAAAATATCTTTACGGATTGGCTAAAATATTTCATAATTTTTACCATCAATCTCCTGTCCTAAAAATTGATAAAGAGACAAAAAAAGCGCGGCTGCTTCTAATTTTTTGCGTCGCGCAGGTTATAAAAAAGGGGCTGGATTTATTAGGAATTGAAACAATGGAAGAGATGTAAGCAGAATTTTTTATTTTTATTTTTTATGGCGATTTTTTTATTTTATGGTATAATAATAGAAATTAAAAATTTAAAAGTATATGCCAAGGAAAGCAAGAAAAATTTCAAAAGAATATCTTGCGAAATTTTTAAAAGAAATGAGCGCCATACTAGATATTATCATAAAAGATATGAAAAGAGCATTTAGTAAAGAACAATTAGAGAGATTTGAGCGTCATGAAAAAGTTCGCGAAAAATTGCTTGCGAAAAAAATTAAAAAATAAAATTTTATGTTAAAAAAGACAGATAAAATTTCAAAAGACCATTTCACTATTATTCTTGAGGATGTGAATTCAAAACTTAATGGATTAGTGGAGATATATTCAAGTCTTAATGAAAAAGTTGACAACCTTGATCAAAAAGTTGACCGAAATCATCAGGAGTTTATTGAATTTAAAAATGAAACAAAATCAAATTTTCAGACTGTTTTTAATTTGCTTTCCAATATTGACGATGATATTAAAGATATTAAATCAGAAATTATTGATATTAGAAAAACACTAACGCAAAAAGCGGATTTGGATAGAGTTGACGCTTTAGAAAAAAGAGTAAAAATATTGGAGATAAAATTATTAGAACGATGCGCGGCATAATGATTGTTCGTTTTTATTATTTCAGCCAAGAAAAAACCCCGCCATTTGATATGCATTTATGGTTGCATAATGACGGGGGTGCTAAGGCGGGGTTGGAGCGGGCATTTTAAAAACCCACAGATTTATTAAGCAAATCGTCTAATTCAGATTCTTCATAAAGGTCATCTTTTGCGAATCTACTAAGGATTTGCTGCCTAGTTTGAGTTTTAAAAAATTTCCATTCCCCATTCTTTTTTTGTAAAATAATGGCAAAATCAATTCTGTTTTCAGTCACAAAAGTCGTGACTGTTTGAACTGCTACTGGAATAAGGAATATGTCAGAAAATCTTTTTGGTTGATAGAGGGCTGGATTGCCCACTATCCTTTGAACCGTCGTGCATTTATTGGGCTTATAACCCAATATATCTTCTTTCATTTGAGATGAAAGAAAAAAATTATTTGCGAATACGACGGAAACAAACGATAAACTAATAACAAAAAAACTTAAAATTTTTAATGATCTCATTGTTTCCCTCCTTATAAAAAGTTATTTTAGATTAAAATTAAATTTACTTGTATTATAAACTAAAATATGCGTTTTGTCAATAGAATAAGGCAAAGTAAAAAGATTATTTCAGTATTAACGCTGTTTTTTGCGTCTTTTTTAATTTGCCCGTTCGCAAGCGCGATAGAAATATTGCCGCATATTTTAGACGCGGCGTCTTGGCTTGTTTATTGGCTTGTGGCAGGAGTAGGACTATTAATAGGCGTAATAGTTAGTCTTTTTCTTGTTGTTATTGAATATAATACTTTCATAAATGCTGAGCCGGTTATTATCGGCTGGGAGATTATACGGGATATTTGCAATATGGGATTTGTGATTGTTCTTTTGATTATCGCTATCGCTTCTATTTTACAGATACAGACTTACCATTACCGCACTTGGCTGCCAAAACTTATTTTAATGGCGATTTTGATCAATTTTTCAAAATTGATCTGCGGAATTTTAATTGACGCTTCGCAGATTATAACTTTGACTTTTGCCAGCGGAATTCAGCAGATCGGCGCTGGGAATTTTATGGACGCCTTAGGAATAAATCATTTATTGAATATGGATATTAGCGAGTTGGCCAGTGATCATAAAACACTTACTGACGAATCAGTAAAAAAAATTAGCGCTTTAAATATTGGAATTACAATTTTATTAGCGTTAGTTGTTGCGTTAATCGCTTTGGTTGTTATAGCCGCTATTACGCTGGTTTTTATAATTAGAATTGTCGCGCTTTGGATTTTGATAATTTTGTCTCCGTTCGCTTATCTTTTTTCAGCGTCGCCGCTCGGGCATCAATACGCTTCCCAATGGTGGCAGAAATTTTCTCAATGGGTAATAGTCGGTCCTGTAATGCTGTTTTTTATTTGGCTTTCCTTATTGACAATCAAAAATTTAACAAGCGGAATGTTTTCAACAATGGCAGGCGGCGCGGTTCCGACAGTCGGCTTGGCGGAGATCGGAAGCCCTGAAACAATGGGCGCGTTTATTCTGGCATGCGTTATGCTGATGGCGTCGTTGATTGTCGCCCAGCAACTCGGAGGATATGCTGGAAAAATCGCCGGCGGCGCTTATGGCAAGATAACAAGCACAGGGGACAAGATCGTAGGCGGAGGGTTAAAAGTCGTTGCTTCTCCTTATAAAGGCGCCAAAGAATTGGGCAAGGTCGGGGTTGGCAAGTTTCAAAAATTTACAGGCGTGGATTTGAATATAAAAAGAGTGTGGGAAGGCATGAAATCTCAAAGGGCTGATAATAG
>JAGLJD010000128.1 GCA_023142625.1 Candidatus Parcubacteria bacterium
TAACATTTGTAAAATTGACCGTCCTCCCAAGTCCGTCTGTGAGACGCCCGTCATCCATTAACTGTAAAAATGCGTTTAAAATATCTGGATGAGCTTTTTCAATTTCATCAAGCAAAAGCAGAGTAAAAGGATTTTTACGGACAGCTTCGGTTAAATATCCGCCTGTTCCGCCGCCGCCTTTTTCAGGAGGCGATCCTATCAACTTATTAATGCTTCCTGCTTCCTGATATTCGCTCATATCAAGACGAACCATATTATCTTCAGCACCAAAATAGACCTCGGCGACTGTTTTTGCTAATTCTGTCTTGCCGACTCCGGTCGGACCTAAAAAAAGAAAGTTCGCGATCGGACGATTAATATCGCGCAATTCAGCCCTTGCTCTTCTTAGCGCTGCGGAAACCATTTTAACAGCTTCTTCTTGTCCGACAATTCGCAAATGTATCTCTTGCTCTAATTTTAACAGCTTTTCTCCCTCTTTTTCAGTAATTTTAGTTAAAGGAATTTTAACTTTCTGTGAAATCAGCTCCGCGACATCTTCCGCTAAAACAACGGCTTTATACCCTTTCTTTTTCCTTATAAAAACCGCCGCCTGTTCAATAATTTTAATCGCCTTTTCTGGCAAAAAACGGTCGTGAATATACCTGTCTGACAGTTTCACGGCTTGCTCAATCGCTCCGTAAGAAAAATAAACTCTGTTTTGATATTCAATTCTTCCTGTTTTCGCTTCTAAAATTTGAATCGCCTGATTTAATTCTGGTTCGCTAATATTAATTTTTTGCATCACATTTCCCAATGCTGTATTTTCTATATAGCGCGAATAATCAATGCTGCTCGCTGTGGCAAAACAAAAAAAACTGCCTTTGGACATTTCCGCCACTAAAACTTCTGAAAGATCTAAACTCTCTTCTGACCCTGAAGTTATTCCTGACATATCCTGAATATCTTGAACAAAAAGGATGATGTTTCCGGAGCGGCGTATTTCGTCAATAATTTTCATCAATCGCCCTTGGGCTTCTGCCGGACGAGCGCCGCTCACAAGCCGAGCTACGCTCAAACTAACCAACCGCTTGTCCTGAATTATTTCAGGAACATCTTCCGCAGCCATTAAGCGGGCTATTCCTTCAATAATATTCATCTTTCCAACTCCTGGATTTCCTGTTAAAATAACGCTCTGCCTGCTAGCTTCCATAGCGCGAAAAATATCCTCAATCTCATGATCTCGCCCGACGCACGGCTCTAAATAGCCAAATTTCGCAAGAAGCGTCAAATCTTGCGAAAAATGGTCAAGCGTAGGAGTCGCAGCCGCTGTCATCGCCCTATCTAATCCTCCTTTTGGCTTAAAAATAGCGCTTTTTCTAAACTGTCGGCTCTGATTAACTAATAAATCATTTACTCTTATCCATTCAACCACATTTCTTATTTTGTTTAGATCAATTTTTAAATCGTATAAAATTTCTCTGGCAATATTATCCTGCTTGACTATAGCTAACAGCAGATCGTCAACATCTGTCTGCGGCTTCCGCGCTTTATGCGCTTCATAATAAGCGTTAAATAAATTTTGCTTGCATTTAACGGACAAATCCAAACTTTTATTATTATCCTCCATTGAATCAAAGCGATTAAAAAGCCGATTTACTTTTTTCGCGACTTCTTCAATTTTAACTCCCAGCCGCGCTAAAAGCAGATTGATTTTCGGGCAAAACAGCAGGGCGGCCAAAATATGCAGCGGCATAACCTGATTATGATTAAACTTATCTGCCAGACGCCACGCCTCTTCTATTGCTTTAATGCTTTCAATATTAAAAGATTTAGAAATATCAGTTTTAGATTTTTTAGGCAGATTAGCAATCTCTTCCCATGGATTTTCAGATAAAAAAACTTCTACGGCTTTGTTAAATTTTCTTTTCTTGACTTTTTCAGTCAAGGTTGATTCTTTGTCTATGCGATAAAACAGATACATTATCGCTATGGCGCTCATCCAAAAAAGCGCCATCTGCCAATTCTGCTCCAGCCAAAATTGTTCGGTGATAATATTTTCAACTCCCTGATTATAAATATAAAAAATAAGGCTTGACACTCCCGCTAAACTAAAAACAAACAGAACTCCGTTGATAATCGCGCGAACTATCTTTTCCATTCTATTTTCAAAAATGCTCACGGCGTTAATTTTTCGCCCCCAATAGAATAGCGTATTATTAAACCAAAAAACAACGCCAAGCCCTTTGCATGCCGCGCAAATTTTATTATCAACTTTTCCGCTCCCTCCGCAATTGCCGCATTTTACAACCTGAAACTCTTGTTTTTTTTCTTTTTTATTTTGCTCTGCCATTAGTGTAAAATAAATTTATTTACTTTACAGTATAGCAAAAAAAGTCAAAGAACGCAATTTTTTCAAATCTGCTCCTTGAAATATTTTTAAACCGTGTTAAGATAATTTATCGCACATTGACAACTGGATATTTAACAAAATTGAAAGGAGGTGATGCTGAAAAAAACGGCTAAGGTATCGGAATTTTTTTTAATTTTTCAAAAAAACTTTTTTATGAAAGGAAAAACCATGAAAAAAAATCTTTTTGCTCTTATTGTCGCAATTTTTGCCGCGTTATTTATCGCGGCGCCATCGTTTGCAGACGGACTTTTTCACTGTCCGTCCCCTTTTCAGCCATCCTCGTCATTTGAGGGCGGAGGGATTTTTGAAACCGGATCATTTTTTAACAAGGATAATTTCGGCACCTATGCCAACGGTATCGGCAATTATATGTTTGAAGGAGTGTCTGGACGCGGATCTGGCTCGACTGGCGGGAATACAAACACTAATGTTTCCTTTTCCGCTGGTTTCAGTAACTTGGACTTAGATATAAGTTCAGGCGGAGAGATTTGGTCTAACTCTTCAGTTAGACTACCAAAAATCAGACCGCCGAGACCTTAATATAAACCGCATAGCGTACGCTTCTAAAAAGGGGCGTACGCTAGAAAACCTTTTGAAAGGAGTTAAAATGAAAACTAAATTTTTGATTGGTATTATCGGTTGCCTGCTATTCGTTAGTCCTGCAAAAGCTGGCGATATATCGGCTGGAGCGCAAGCTATCACTAAATCTTCGGCTGGGCTAAATCTCAGCCAAATTTTTGAAGGAAGCGAGCCACAACAAAGACAACTTCCGTTCAACCCTAGTTTAATGCTTTTTCAAGCAGACCAGCAACACTTTGAAAAAGCGACTCTGCCATACAATTTTAATTCATTTCAAGAAATGGTTAGACATAAACCCTTTTGGACTAGGACGGAATTGGAGACAATAATATATGGACAGAAATTTGCCCAAGTAAAGGTTGATAATTATTTCAACCAAATCGTTGATGAATCTGAACAAAGCGAGGATGATGTAATCCAAATCTTAATACAAGAAAATAAACCGTTCAATAAAATAGTGATTGAGATAGGCGCTATTAGCGTCTTAGGAAAAGGTTATTTTGACCACTCGCGAGCTGTTGGCGCAATGGCGGCGATAGAGGCTCTAAATATGGGCGGAAAAACTCTAATCGTTTCTGGAGAAGGCGCTAATAGGCGAATGGAGAGTGGCGGATTCAACTTAGGAGTATTAAGTTTCTTGTCCGCTATAAGCGGAGGGACGCAAGAACTCGGTGGCGGAGGTTCCGGCAGTATTAGCGGCGGAAAAGGGAATTCCGAATATGTTCATCTTCCCTACGGACACTTTAAGGTCATAATTCATTTTAATAAAAATGAATATAAAAAAATCATAAACGAAATCGCTAACGAATAAAGGAGAAAAATCATGCAAAAATTTGTTTTAAAAATATTTATAGTTATTAGTATTTGTATACTTGGTAGCGCTTGCGCTATTAAGCAGTTGCCGACATCGACGACTCAAACTGATATTTACAAAACCGCTGTGGCAAAACACTTAGCGGAAAAGGAAGCAGCCAAAAGCGCGCTGGAATATATCCAACCTGAACCAAAAAACGAACTTCCTGCGCAAAACAGTGAGCTGGAACAAAAAATGGACGCGATGATCGCGGGATTAAATGATTTGACTTCAGTAATTCGTGAAGAAAAAACTTCTCCAGCACCCACTCCTGCCCCAACCGAAAAATCAGTTACCACCCAGACACCTGCTCTAAAAATTCAGATTAAAAAATCTGAAGTTAGTAAATCTGAATTTAATCGGCTCAAAAAAAGAGTTGATGAACTCGGAAAAACTGCGGTTATTCACGGTATAAAACTAAAAGAGGAAAATAATAAATATCAAATTTTCCGCATCGGCCCTTTCGCCGAAGGTAGTTTTTCCCTGAAACATAACAATATAGAAGAGCAAGTTGACGATCTGACACTGATCGTTGACAAAATAAACAATCTTAAACATTTAAGGATCATCGGTTATACAAATACTGATGGTCATAAGGATAATTTGTTATTATCAGGTCAAAGAGCGCAATCGGTTCTAAATCGTTTAGTGCTTCATAGACCAAACGATCTTGAGGGAATTGAGCCCGAAAAAGGAGGAGAAACTCGAAAATTCGGCGTAGCGGAAGAGAACCGCTGTGTCATCGTTGTTTGCGAAAAAAATACATTTCCCGATCCATAAGGGATTGGTAATTTCGCAAACAAAAATCCCTGAGTAGCGGTGCATACTGCTCAGGGATTTTTTATTTGATTTTTTATTTTTTCTTTTTTATCTCTTCTGACATATCAATAACATCCTCGAGATTTACACCGTACTTTTTTAATATGTCTTTCGGCTGGCTTTTCGCCTTCGGCAAGACTTCCGCTTCTGGCTTTAACTTTTCTACTGCTTTATTTGGAACTATTTTAGTCTCTTCCAAAACCTCCGTCGCTATATCATCAATTTTTCCTCCTATCCGCTCCTTCACCGCATCCAAGCCGTCCTTGCTTAAATTTGTTTTAAACGGCTTTATTCCCTCAAAAAGAGTTTTTGATTTTAAAAATGGAGTCCTAACCTCAATGCCGTTTTCTCTTCCGTCGCTGTAAATATTAACATTTTTGCCATTAAACAATTCAGCGGCAATCCTGCTGTTTTCTGCGTCAAATTCAACGTTTTTTACGCCTGCTCCGCCTAATAATATATTCATATTTTTAATAGCCTCGTCCCCTGCCAATACTTTCCCGAAAAGCAGAATGTCTTTTTCAACCATCTTTCCGCTATTCATTATTGCGTCTATTTTTAATACAGTTTCATCTAACGGAATATTTTCAATTGCTTCATTCGGCTTAATCTCTGTAATAAGCTCGGCTGTCCTCGGATCTATTTTTAATAACACATCTTTTGACATTTTTTCATCTAAAATCAACCGAAAAACATCTTCGCGCTTATTCTCTGATATTCGCCATAACTCTTTTAACAAATCTTGATGCTCTGCTAAAATCTTTATCCTGCCTATCTCCTGCGGCTGCAATCCGTCGTTTGGATTAACTCCTGCCATTCTGTAAATTTCATCAATATTTTTTATCCCCTTTTTATCAAAAATTTTCAAAACCGTATTTATGCTTTCCTGCCTATTTCTTTCCATAGTTAAATCCTGCGGCGATTTTTCTACTGGCGGCTCTATCGCGCCTGCCGTTCCTGTTTTAATTTCCTCCGCTGTTTTAGTCGTGTTTAAAATCTCTTCATAATTCGCGCTGCTTCGAGAGGCATTTGGATTATCAATAAAAAACTGCTTTAATTTTTCATTATTTTCAACGATGCTCTCAGCGTCTTGGTCGCTTAAATTTTCTGTTAGTCCTGTGTTATCTTTTTCTTGCGGAAAAATCTTTTCAGCAATTTTGTCATAATCAATTTTTTCTAATTTAATGGCGATTATTTTGTCTGGATCTTTAATCTCATCTAACCCAAATTCTGCTTTCTCAACATCTGTCCCTTTTTCAATTACCCTGACAATCTCATCTTTCATATCATCAATATTATAGGTTTTCAGCGCTTCAGCCTGAATTTCATTATCTCCGCCTAATTTAGCAAAATCATCGCCATATTTAGCTGTTAAAAATTTTTCAACAGATCCCCAAATATGCTTTCCGCCCTGATATCCGATCGGTTTTTCAACTTTCAAAGCTTCAGTTGCCACGCTCTCTTTAGTTAATTGTTCTGCTCTCCCCACTGTTGCGCCTTTTGTAAATTTCTCTTGTTTATTTAATAATTCTCTCGCGTTATCTTGATTTCCTTGCGGAAATAATTTCACAATCTCGTTATCACTAAAGCCTAAATCTCTGCTTAATCCGATTACTTTTGTTATATCATCTTCATTAAAACCACCCAGCGATTGTTCGGCTTCTAACGCAAACTTATAACTTGCTCCGCTTTCTGCCGATTCTGTTTTATTAAATTCCGCCTCTAAAAAATTAAAAATCTCTTTCCATTGGCTGCTATCGCCTTTTACTTTGCAAGCTATCGCCAATTTTAACATTTCGTCTTGATTAAAATCTTCAATCTTTTTTTCTGCTTCACAAATATCATATTCTTTATTTAGTTCCGCAATATAATTTCCTACTTCTTCGTATGTATCTATAATTTCGACATCCTCGTTGCCGCCTATATCTTCATCAATATCCGATTTTACCTCTGTGCCTTTCTTGCCGCTTTCGTCTGTTTTGATTTCTTTTATATCTGTCTCCGTTTCCTGTTGTCCCGTCTCTGTTGTTATGTCTGTAGGTTGAAATTCTTGTTTAGTATCTTTTATCTCTCCTTTTAGTTTTGAATCTTTTAAATTTTCAATGTTTTCTTCTTTGTCTAACGATCTATCGTCATCGGCATTATTATCAACACCAAAATCAATCTGCGCATTTTGCGCAAAAGCCATCCCCTGCGCGCCAAGAATTGATATTAGTAATATTGCTGCTGCCACTGCAGGAGCATATTTTTTTAAAATCACTTTTTTGTTGATCTCCTCATCTGCTTCTTGTTCATCTAAAATCTTTTCTGCTTTAGCAATATCTTTCGGCTTGATTGACTGCAAAGATTCTATTGGTATTCCTGATTGTTTTAAATATTCTATTTGTCCGTCAAACTCCGCAACTAAAGAGAAGCGAATTTTTAACTTTTTAGAATATACCGCTTTTAACATAGTTTGCTCATCTTCATCGCAATCGCTTTTTTCAATTTCAGCGCTAGTCCAAATATACTTTAAAGAATTTTCAATGTTCTT
>JAGLJD010000129.1 GCA_023142625.1 Candidatus Parcubacteria bacterium
TGAAAAAATTTTGGTATAAACTCCCTTATTGGGATAAAAAATTAGCGACGCTGGCGATTGAAAGCGGATTTGAAGCGATTTATGTTGATGTTGAAAATATTGATAAAATCAAAGAATTGTCGCGCGTCAAAATAATTGCAAAAAACGCAAAAGCGGATTTAGAAGTCGGTAAAAATGTCGCAGAAGTTTTTTTAAAAAACAAAGAATCAGAAGATGAGGCGATTAAATATCAAGGAAAAATTCCGATTATTGTTAAAAACAGAGAATGGACAATTATTCCACTGGAAAATCTTATTTCTAAAACCTCTAATATTATCCAATATGTTAAAAATTGCAAAGAAGCAAAATTAGCGCTGGAGACTATGGAGGTTGGCGCGGATGGAATTTTATTAGAAACAGATGATTTAAATGAAATTAAAAAGGTCGGCGGACTTATTAAAGAGACGCAAAACGAAAAATTAAAATTAGTTAAAGCGGAAATCACAAACATAAAAGCGCTCGGCATTGGCGACAGAGTTGTTGTTGACACTTCATCAATTTTAAATCCCGGACAAGGAATGCTGATCGGCGATTCCGCCAGCGCTATGTTTTTGGTCTATAATGAGAATGTTGAAAATCCATATTGCGATCCGCGGGCATTTAGAGTAAACGCGGGCGGAGCGCATGCTTATATTAGAATGCCGAATGATAAAACAAAATATTTGGCTGAATTAAAAAGCGGAGATAAAGCGCTGATTATTGATCCTCAAGGAAATACCGAGCAGGCTATTATCGGGCGGGCGAAAATTGAAAAACGCCCGATGTTAATTATTAAAGCAAAATTTGAAAACAGGAATATAAGTTTGATAATGCAAAACGCAGAAACAATCCGCTTAACAAAAAAAGACGGCAGTTATATTTCCGTCGCAAAATTAAAAAAGGGTGATAAAATTTTGGCGTTTTTGCAAGAGAGCGGAATCGGCAGGCATTTCGGACAAAAAATCAAAGAGACGATTTTGGAAAAGTAGGATTTCAAAATTCTATGCTTCCTCTTGTCTTTGCGAGGAGGCGATAGCCGACGAAGCAATCCCATTACCGAGCAGACAAATCTGTGATTATAAAATTGCTTTTGCATAGTTTATACGAATATTAACGCGATTGCTTCGTCGCGCCTCACTCGTTTCACTCGTTCAGCTCCTCGCAAAGACAATGGAATTTACTCATTTCGTGATTAAAAAATATGAAAATAAAAATGCAAAATAAAATTATCGTTAATAAATTCGGAGGCGGAATTTTTAATGTTGAATTTATTTTATTGATAAAACAACAAATTAAAGAACAAATAAAAAAAGGCTATCAGCCGATTGTTGTCGTATCTGCGTTAAACGGAACGACTGACGAATTAGCAGGCTTACTTTCAATTGCGAAAAAAAACAATGAATTAATTAAAAAAAATATTGAAAAAATTCGCGCGAAGCATATTCAGATGATTGATTTTGTAAAGATGGATAAGAAAAATAAAGAAATCGCGATTACTGAAATTGATAAACTTTTAAAAAACCTTGAAAATGATTTTAGGAAAATAGATAAATTTAATTCATCAAACGCTTTTCAAGATAAAATTTTATCTTATGGCGAAAAAATGTCAGTTATTTTTTTTACTGAATTTTTAAATTCTGATAATCTATTTTCACAAAAATTTTTTCCGAGAATATTCCAATTATTACAGACGATAACCATTTAAACGCTAATATTGACTTTGAAAAATCCATAAAAAATATTACCGCAAAATTTAAAAATATAAAATCAATTCCAATAATTTCAGGATTTACTGGAATTTCAAAAAATGGAGACACAACAACATTAGGTCGCGGGGGAACGGATACTACCGCCTGTTTTATTGGGGTAGCTATGAAAGCAAGCAAAATTATTTTATGGAAAAATGTTAATGGAATTTTATCCGCTGACCCAAGGATTATTAAAAACACAAAAACAATCCCCTATTTAAGCTATATTGAAGCTGAAGAGTCGGGTAAAATTATCCATAATAAAGCGATGCAGTATGTTAAAAAAATAAAAATTTCTGTTGAGGTTGCGTCAATCAGCGATTATAGCAGGAGAACTTTAATAAGCGCGAACAACTCAAAATATAAAGGCGCGAAAATTATAGGTTTTAAAAAAGGGCTTACAATGATGGTTGTGAGCGGCGATGGCATTAACGAATACGGATTCCTATTTGAAATCAGCAAAATTTTAAATTTACTCTCGCTTAATATGGTTTTGATACGAAACACGCGCGACAGCCTGCAGATAGTTGTTGATAGTAAAAATGGAAATCTAAAAAAAGCAATCAGGGAACTAAAAAAAAGAAATTGCGAAATAAACGCTTCGCCAGTGAATATGGTCACGCTAATCGGAAATTTAGACTGGAAAACGGTAAATATTTTTAATAACGCTCTGCTTAAAATTTGCCCTGATCCTCAAATCGGCGCTTTTCCGTATAAAAATTGCGTGAGATTAGAAGCAATTGTGCGGACTAACGAAATGGAAAAAGTAATGCGTAATTTTCATAGAATATTTATAAAATAAAATTATGCTAAAACAAAAAATTGGGATTTTTGGCGCTACAGGGATAGTTGGCAGAGAAATTTTAAAAGTTCTGTTTGATAAAAAATTTCCGATTGAATCGCTGAGTTTATACGCTTCTGAAAAGTCCACGGGTAAAAAAATCAAAACTCCGCTTGGCGAAATTATTATACAAGACGCAAATCGCGCGAATTACAGCAAATTGAATATCGCTTTTTTCGCAATTGGCGGCGAATGGCCGAAAAAAAACTCTAAAAAAGCAATTTCCGCAGGCTGCATTGTAATTGATAATTCTTCAACTTTTAGATACGACAAAAATGTCCCGCTAATTATTCCTGAAATAAATCCAAATGAAATAAAAAATTCGCTGCTAATCGCAAACCCAAACTGCACAACAGCTATTGCCGCCATTCCATTATGGCAAATTTATAAAAATTTCGGATTAAAAAAAATTATTATCTCAACATATCAGGCTGCAAGCGGAGCCGGCGCGCAAGGCATGAAGGAATTAAAAATTGAAACAAAAAAATTTCTTAAAGGCGAAAAAACTGCCAACAAAATTTTTCAGCATCCTCTCGCTTTTAATTTGATTCCGCATATTGACGCTTTTCAAAAAAACGGATACACGAAAGAAGAGATGAAAGTCGTTTGGGAGACAAAAAAAATATTTAATGACGAAAATATAAAAATTTCCTGCTCCTGTGTTAGAGTGCCGATAGTGCGCGCGCATTCAGAAAATATTTTAGTTGAAACTAAAAAAGAGATTGGTGTTTTGAAAATTAAAAATATTTTTAAAAATACAGACGGAATTGAAGTTCGGGACGATATTGAAAATTGCGTCTATCCGATGCCGATAACCGCAAGCAGAAAATATGATATTGAGGTTGGTAGAATAAGAAACAGCTTAATTTTTGGAAAGAATGGGTTGGAATTTTTTGTCTGCGGAGATCAAATTTTAAAAGGCGCCGCGCTAAACGCAGTTCAAATCGCCGAATTGGTTGTGAATAAAGAATAAAATTATTTGACAAAAAGTTGAACAAATGTTAAACTTTAAATAATCTAATAATTAATTTTAAATTTATGAAAAATTTTGTGGGGTTAAAAGAATTAAGGCAGAATATGGCGATATATTCGCGAAAAGTCGCGCAAGGGGAATCTTTCATTGTATTTAAACAATCAAAGCCGCTATTTAAAATATCTCCTTTAAACGATGAATATTGGGAAGAGATCATTGATTTTACTAAAATTAAAAAAGGCGGGATTAAAATTGATGAAATTTTATCACGCCTATAAATATGGATAAAATATCCAAAGCATTAAAAAAATTTAGTCCAAAAGAGAGAGAAAAAATTAAAGAAATTTTATTAAAACTAAAAAACAATTCTTTAAATAGATTTGATATTAAAAAATTAAAAGGTAGCGACGATATTTTTAGAATAAGAAAAGGAGATATAAGGATTATTTACAAAATAAATAAAAATAATGATTTATTTATTTTAACTGTTGAACGAAGATCTGATAATACTTACAAATTTTAATTTATAAAAAAATAACAAAACTCCGATTATTAGGAGTTTTATTATTGTTTTAATAAGTACTATATATTCCCGCAGATTTTATCGCCCATCTGTTTTGTTCCAATTTTCTCACACCCTTGCTCCCAAATATCTCCTGTGCGATAATCCTGTTCTAATGTTTTAATTACAGCCTGTTCAATATTATCCGCTTCATTTTCTAATCCAAACGAATATTTCAGCATCATTGCCACAGAAAGAATTTGCGCGATAGGGTTTGCAATCCCCTGCCCCGCAATATCAGGCGCTGATCCTCCGCTCGGCTCATACATTCCAAAATTAGATTCATTTAAAGACGCAGAAGCAAGCAGTCCGAGCGAACCGGCAAAAGTTGAAGACAAATCTGATAGGATATCGCCGAACATATTTCCAGTAACAATCACATCAAATTCTTGCGGATTCATCACAAGCTGCATAGCCGCATTATCAACAT
>JAGLJD010000013.1 GCA_023142625.1 Candidatus Parcubacteria bacterium
AGCCGCATGTAATTATTAAAGAAGATGATGGAAAAAAACAAGAGCCGTTTGAAGAGGTAACTATTACAGTGCCGGAAGAGATGTCTGGCGCGGTAATTGAAAAATTGTCAAAACGGCGCGGAAATTTAATAGAGATAAAACCAGAGAATAGCAATGTAAAAATTATTTTTGAAATCCCGACTCGCGGTTTGCTGGGATACAGGAATGAATTCGTGGTTGACACTCGCGGCGAAGGGATTTTATGCGCGCGAGTTATCGGATTTAGGGATTATGTCGGTAAAATAGAAAAAAGCGAAGTAGGATCAATGATATCTATGGCAACAGGAAAGGCTCTTGGGTTTTCGTTATTTAATTTGCAAAATAGGGGAGTTCTTTATATAAAACCGAATATAGATGTTTATGAGGGAATGGTTATCGGGAATGTCGCAAAAGGCAATGATTTGGCGGTTAATCCGATAAAAGGCAAGCAACTGTCAAATATGCGCTCTTCCGGGGCGGACGAAGCGATTCGCTTAACTCCGCCAGTAGATTTGACGCTTGAATACGGAATGAGTATAATGAGCGAAGACGAATATCTTGAAATAACTCCAAAAAATATTCGTTTAAGAAAAAAATATTTAACAGAGATTGAAAGAAAGAGAGGCGGGAGGAAATAAAATATCATAATTAAAAACCGCTGAATTCAGCGGTTTTTTTAAAATATTTTGAATTACGAAACATGAAAAGCCCTTGTCTTTGCGAGGAGCCGAGAGAGCGAAGCGAAAGAGATGCGACGAAGTAATCCCATTATTATTCGTATAAACTATGCAAAGTAAAGATTTGTCCGCTCAGTAATGGGATTGCTTCGTCGGCTATCGCCTCCTCGCAAAGACATGCTTCACATTAAAATTATTTGTGTTTTTTTGCTTTTTTTATCCGCCATTCTTTTATTTTTTTATGGTTGCCGGACAGCAAAATTTTAGGGACGCGGTATTTTTTATTTCCGACTTTAAATATTTCCGGCTTAGTATATTGCGGGTATTCAAGTTCAAACGGCTGATTAGCGGAAAAACTTTCTTCTTCTATTGATTTTATGTTTCCTAAAATTCTAGGAATCAAGCGGGAGACTGCTTCAATAATCGTTGCGGCGGCAATCTCTCCGCCGTTCAGAATATACGGACCGATTGAAATTTTTTCATCAATGAAATTTTCCACTCGCGCGTCAATTCCTTCGTAGCGTCCGCAAATAAAAGTTATTTGATTTAATTTTGAATATTTTTTCGCGATATTCTGATTAAATTGCTTTCCAGCAGGAGTTAATAAAACAATCCTGTTTTTTCTGTTTTTTTTTGTTTTTTGCAGCGCTTTATAGATCGGCTCAACTTTCATTATCATTCCAGCTCCGCCGCCGCAAGGGGTATCGTCAACTGTTTTATGTTTGTCGTTTGTAAAATCTCTGATATTGACAGTATTTATTTTAATCAGTTTTTTGTCTATCGCGCGTTTTAAAATAGATTCTGAAAAAAAAGAGTCAAGAATATGAGGAAAAATTGTGAGGATATTAAATTTCATATCGTATTTATTTTATTCGTAGGGACGGGCTTCAAACCCGTCCTTTTTTGATTATTAATTTTATTCAATTTCATAGACATCTATTTTTCTAACATCGCTATTCGTAATTCCTAATATCAAATTCCGTATAATATTAAAAATTCAGTGTATGTTGACATTTCATCTAACATTTGGGATATACGAAGTTTTTGTCTCTTTTCATTATTATACATTATAAAGAAAAAAGAGACAAAAATTTGCGAAAATGCCGAGCCAAGGCATTTTCCGTATATACTTTGTTATACGCCCCGACGACCAGAGGGAGGAGAGCGCAGCGGGGCGCGTAGCGAGTTCAAAAAATATTTTTTAATAAATATTCTTTTGATAGGCTACATTATTAATAAATTTGTTTTTTGTTTAGGGCAAAGGGAAGAGGGGAATTAAAGGGGTGAATTCCCTTTGCCCTAAACTCATTATAGAATTTTATATTTAGTTTTTAATTCATTTTTTATAGCCTGAAAAGTCAATTTATTGCTGAGTTTATTTTTATTTTCAAGATTTAAGCCAGCATTAATAACAAAGATAAGATTTGGCTTTGAATAATAAAATTCTCCTTTTATAAGAGATTTTTCTATGCTTTCAGATTTGGATAATAAACAAACCAGTTGGTAGTCTTTGTTTATAATTTGTGTGTTTCCTTTTGGGTGTGCATGAGTATAATGTTGTTCTGAAGTTAGTTTAATTAAATTTTCAAGATAATGCGCAATTTCCGGAAATTCATTTTTAGGAAATATATGATGAACATATACCGCTGGTCCACTGCCAAAAGAATCTTTTATTTCACTTTCTTTATATTTCTTTTTTATAAAATTTATTGCTTTTCTAACAAGATAATCATTATATTCTTCATAGGCTTTTTGATCTTTTTTAGAAATTTTTGCTTCTGTTCGAGAAATTCCTTTTTCTTTCTCTAAATCTCTAAAATTTATCCGATTATACATTAAATCTTGAAAATAAATATTTCTTTTAGAAAGATGCCCTTTTATTGTTCCTGGGGTATTATTTTCGGCAGAAAATATATTAAGAACTTTTGTAAATATTCTTCGCACCTCTGTTTTTCCATTTATTTTAGTATTCCCAATAATAAAAATTTCGTATTTTTCTTTTAGAAAGTTAAAATTTTCTTTTGTAGTTTGGCCTTTTAATGCTTTTTTGAGAAAATCATCAATATATTTTATAAATCCACTATCTGATAAAACTTTTCTTAAATATATGGTTAAAAATAAATAAGCATTTTTATCTTTTATAGAAATATATTCTAGTAATTCCAAATTTTTTATTTTGAAATAATTTTTTCTACCTTTTTTTGTTGTTTTTAAAATATTAGCATATTCAAGTGTTTTTATGGGTTGACCAGCAACTTTATTGTATTCATTCTCCATAGTTTCTTTATTTAAAGGAGGTTTGCCAAAAATCATTTCAATGTTTTTATTAAAATATTCATATTCCCAAATATCTCTAGCACAAAATTCTTTTTCAATATTTTCAGAAGTAAAATTTATTATACAATCAGCAACAAAAGAAAGCACATCGGGAGTAACTTTTTGGTCTATAAAACGGCCATTGTTGGTTTTTCTTAAATCAAGATCAAACTTGTTTAAGTACTTAATTATTTTTGGTATCATATGTTTGTAATTCCAAAAAAATAGACAGAATTACTATCAATATTTAAGGATCTTGTGCCTAAATTTTTTGCTATCATATAAAATTTTCTAAATTCCTCCGTGGCGTAATAAGCTAAATTTTGTGGTTTTAGTTTAATATCATCTTGTGCAGTAAGTATAGCGACAGATCCGTCTGTAATTGTTTTTTTAGGAAGAAAGCACGCTCTCGGATTATAAGTAAGATTAGGAACAAGGATGCAATTATCACGATTTAAAAATTTACTAACGGCAAAATTGTTTATTGCATCTTTGCTTAAATAGCAATCATAATTTTCAATATTAATTATTTGATTATCTTTAATATTTCTTGATTTTAATACGCGAACATCGCCTTTCGATTCAGTGTGTTTTTTTGTTATAGTCCTATCTCTGAATACATTGAAAATCCCAAGTTTCATTTTTCTTAAAACAGTATCAAAAAAGTTGTTTCTATAAAGCACCCAAACAGGTAGCTTGCTGTCAAAGACATAATTTTGTTCAAGCATTTTTATTTCATTGTTTATGTATGACTCGATTTTTATATTATTGTTTTTATTTTCATTTGTGTCAAGTATGAAGCCGATTGTTTCTATTTTAACTCCGTCAAACGCTTTTTCCCCATAATCAACTATTGCATGAAAATTATATTTTGAAAGGAGCTCTCTTGTTTTATTAAATTCGGGAGTTGAAATCATGCTTTTTGGAGCAACTAAAGCAACGGTTTTGCCTATTTTGAGTGATTTTTCAACAAAAAAAGAAAAAATATTATTTGTTTTGTTATTATATATATTTTGTTTATATTTTTTGAGTAATTCTTTTGATTTGATTATTTTTCCAAAAGGCGGATTGCCTATAACAATATCATATTTTTTATTAAATTGTTTTAGTAGAAAATCGGCGTGTATAAAATTTATATTAATATTTTTGGGAAGATAAATATTGTTTAGTACTTCTTTTAAAATTTTTAAAATATTACTATCAATATCAACAACATCAATATTCACTTTCGGAACATCGCTATATTTGTTAATTAATAATGGAATGAAATTGCCCGATCCAACAGATGGCTCTAATATATTAATTGTTTTAAATTTTTTGCTTTTAGGCAAATTTTTTATAATCGAAAAACACACATCTTGTCTTGTGTAGTATCCTGCCATGTTTTCTCTTTGCTCATTTGATAGTTCTGCAATTTTTAATATTTCCGGCAAAGAATATTTATTTTTGTTTCTTTTTACAAAATTAATTAAATTATCTATAGAGAACAGGTTTTCTTCTTGTATTAATTTTTTAATTTTTCTCTTGTCAAAATTATTATTTAATTTATTTTTTATTCTCTCTGCGATTTGTCTAAATATTTCAGTTGGAACAGCCTCTCCGATTGATTGTCTAATATTAATTTCCTCTTTTGACAATAATCTTATTTTTTCTTCAGTTGATAATTTATTTAGATTTTCTAAGTCATTATCAATCCATTTAAAATTTTTAGGAATAGTCATCAGCAACATTAATTCCCTAATACTAAAAACTCGATTGTCGGTAGGGTGTATTGTGGCTTGGCTTGATAAAATATCATTTCTAGTGTGAACGCAAGGTCCGATTTTATTCCAAAAACATCTTGTATATTTATCACCATTTTTATTTTGATTGCAAATTATTTCCCCATTTACTACTTTATGAGGTCTTTTTTTAGGATCATCGTTTTCAAAAGCTGTTTGGCCCTCTTTTATATCTTTTATCCAATCCAACATATGAGATGAGTATTTTTTGAAATTATGATAAATATCATTGTCGCTAATTTGTCCCATTGTTGCCAATGACGGCAAATGTCCAATAAGTTCTTTTAGAGTTCTTCCTTCTTTCCTTTTTGGGAAAATATCATAAGGTGTAATATCCATTAAATCTTTTCTAGTTCCAATAACAATGGTTCTTGTGCGACTGGAATTATTGCCATACTCTTTAAAATTGATGACCTTTGATAATATATTATAATTTCCGCCCAAATTAAATTCTATAGCCTTGCTTATTTTTTTATCTTTGCTGTCTAAATCCGTGCAAGTCGCATTCAAAAAAGAACGAACATTTTCAAAAATAAAAAATTTAGGTTTTATATCTTTTGTTAATTTAATTGATTCAACAATTAAAGAGTTTCTTCTCTTTTCGTTTTTCTTTTTGTGGTTAGCCACGGATATTCCTTGGCAGGGCGGGGTAGCCATTAAGACATCAATATCTTTTATGTTATCATTTTCTTTCCAATATTCAATTTCCATAAAAATATTTTTAACAACATTTTTATCTCTAATGTCGCCAGAAATATAACCTGATTCGTATTTACATTTATTATTATTTTTTTGTATTTGCAATCTTCTTTCTATTATTTCGTTTGTAGCTATGCAGTTAAAATTTTCTAATTTAAAACCATAGCAACCAACACCCGCGCTACTAAAAAGACTGATATAGTTTAAATTTTTATTATTTTGCATACTTTTTGTATATTAACTTTATTAAAATTATATCATATATTTAATTACGGGGGAAGGCCTCTTGACAACTTACGCTATATGCGTTAAGATTTATATATTATCATAATAACATATTTTATGAATTTAACAAATAGACAAAAAGAGGTGCTTTTAGCTATAAACGAGTTAACCGCGAAAAACGGTTAT
>JAGLJD010000130.1 GCA_023142625.1 Candidatus Parcubacteria bacterium
ATTATCCCGAAGCGGATTTTTGTTTTTTTTCAGCCGCATTATCATAAAATTTTAAGTTTGGCTGCTAATTTTTTATACAGGCGCCCGAGCGAAAAATTTATAGTTGTCGGCGTTACAGGCACGAACGGCAAATCAACAACAACGCATTTAATCGCAAAAATTTTAGAGAGCGGCGGCGAAAAAGTCGGCGAGATGTCCACTATTTTTTTAAACGACGGCGAAAAAGAAAAATTAAACGATCAAAAAATGACGATGCTCGGGCGGTTCGCTCTGCAAAAATCGCTGTCGCAAATGGTTAAAAACAGATGCAGATACGCCGTGATAGAAACATCGTCGGAAGGAATTAAGCAATTCCGACATATCGGAATAAACTATGATATTTTAATTTTTACAAATTTAACGCCGGAACATATTGAGTCGCACCACGGATTTGAAAATTACAAACAGGCAAAATTAAAGCTATTCAGGCATCTTGAAAAATCAAAGCAAAAAACAATAGATGGCGAAAAAATTAGAAAAATAATAATCGCGAATCTGGACGACAAGCATTATCCTGAATTTTTAAATTTTAAAATTGATAAAAAAATCGGCTATTCTCTTGATGAAAAATTTAAAAAAATTAACGCGCTCACGGCTGGCAATATTAAATTAAACCTGAATGGATCTGATTTTGAAATAAATAAAACGCGCTTCCATATTAATCTGCTGGGAAAATTTAATGTCTATAATTCTTTAGCAGCCGTCGCCGTAGGATTGAGTTTAAGGATTCCGATTGAGCAGGCGAAAAAATCGCTGCAAAAAACAAAATCCATCCCCGGAAGAATGGAAATTATCAACAAAGATCAAAATTTTACAGTTATGGTGGATTACGCGCCAGAACCGGAATCTATGAAACAACTGTATAAATTTATTTTAGATTTTAAAAAAGAAGGAACGCGGATTATCCATATTTTAGGATCGTGCGGCGGAGGACGCGACATTGCGCGGCGGGCTGTTTTGGGAAAAATCGCCGGAGCAAAAGCGGATTTCGCGATTATCACAAACGAAGATCCTTATGATGATGATCCGCAAAAGATTATTGATCAAGTCGCGGAAGGCGCGATTTCCGCTGGCAAAACCTTAAATAAAAATCTTTTTAAAATATTAGACCGTAGGGAAGCGATTAAAAAAGGAATTTCTTTGGCGCAAAAAAACGATTTAGTTTTGATAACAGGAAAAGGCTGCGAGCAAGCAATCTGTATCGCCGACGGCGAAAAAATCCTATGGGACGACAGAAAAGCGGTTATGGAGATATTGAAAAAAATCGTCAAAAATTAGTATTTGATTACCCGCTCTGTTGAAATTTTTTAAAAAGAAAACCGCCTCAACTTTTCAGTATATTGGCGGCAAATATAACTAATTTTTACTCTACAATTTTTCCCACGGCAGAGGTATGCCGTAATTCTTTTTTAGCCAACGATATGTTTTAATTTTGTCTCCATAATAATTATGACCTAATATTCTGGATATAAAATTAAAGACATCTCCTGACGCGCCACAACCGTAGCAGAAAAAGCGACTAGAATTATTATAGAAATGCATGGACGGAGATTTCTCCGTATGAAACGGGCATAATGTTATATAATCTCCAGTATGTGGAGAAAAACTATTCCCCTTTTTTCTTATTTTAATTCCAAGTTTTAATAACACCACCCAACCGAGATCTCTCACCTCTTCAAAATATGAACGATGCTTTTCTTTCAATGTGAAAAACATAATACCTCCTTTTTATTTTTAAATAATAAAGAACATCCCTCATCCTGACTCTTTCTTCTTTCCAGAGTCAACCAATCCATTATAGCCCGAACACCGAATATCCTCAGTTTGTGGCATGGATGAGAGACAAACTGATTCCTTTCGGCTATTTGCAGCAATGCGGTTATTATATAGCATTAAATATTTTTTTCAACCTTTTTGCGGCGTTTGTAAAAATGAAATAGAAATATCCATAAATACAAACCATTATTATTTCACAAACCCTTGCAAAACGAGGCTGTGGAACCAACGAGTTGACACCCTATAAAAATCGGTTATAATAAAATTAGCACTCGGAGATTGAGAGTGCTAAAAAAATAATTTTTTCGTCTTGTCTTTGCGAGGAGGCGAATAAGTGCAGCGAATGAGATGCGACGAAGCAATCTCATTACTGAACGGGCAAAAGATTTGTGATTATAAACTTTTTTGCGACAACAACGAGATTGCTTCGTCGCTCATTCCGCTATCGCTCCATTCGCTCCTCGC
>JAGLJD010000131.1 GCA_023142625.1 Candidatus Parcubacteria bacterium
GTTATATTTTTCTCCTCATTAAATGCTGGAATAATAATAAAAATTCTCATATAAATTAAACTTACTGCATAATAAGTTGCGCCATTATACAACTGGATAAACTCCGCGAAATTTTCAAATTTTGAGGAAAATTTTTTAAACAATTTTTCGTAGAAACGGGTTTGAAGCCCGTCACTACAAATATAGGCATTAAAATTTTTGGGAAATTTAACCAAAATGCAGTAGGTATATTAATCTGCTTTTTGCCTATTATGATTAAATTCTAATAAAGACTTGCTCGCTTTCAAATAACTGATGGTTTTATCTAATCCCGCTTCCAATAAAACAACTGGCTCCCATCCTAAATGATCTTTTGCGTATTCTATATTAGGAATATGCGAAACATGCGCTCCTTTTTCCCGCTGCTTAAAAACAATCTGGGATTTTGAATCTGTGCTGGAGATCACTTTCTTGGCAACTTTAATAATTGGCAAATCCTCGGGGTTTCCTAAATTAATGGGGCCAAATTCATTAGATTTCATCATTTTAATTATTCCATTAACTAAATCATCAATATAGCAATAAGAATTTCTTACATTTTGGTCTCCTTCAATAATAATATCCTTGTCCTCCATTGCCTGAGCGACAAAACTGGAAATCGTCCTCCCGTCTGTCAATTTCATCCTTGGACCGTAAGTAGTAAACGCTCTAAGAATTTTAGCATCCAAATCGTATTGGTTTCTGTAATTATAAACAAGACTTTCTCCAAATCTTTTTCCTTCAAGATAACAATTATGATAACCGAGCGGATCCGATTGTCCGACATAACTTTCTTTCAGTTCCTCGCCAGGCATTGCTTTGCCGTAAATAACCGAACTTGATAAAAACAAAAATTTAGCTTTATATTTTAACGCCAAATCTAACATTGCCTTAGTGCCTATTGAACTTGTTAATAAAACATCCACGCCTAATTCATTAAACTTGCTTGGAGACGCCGGACATGCCAAATGATAAATTTCCTGCAGCCCTTGCCACCTGAATTTGAATTTTTTCAATTCAGGCAATTTCTCCAAATCTATCGGAATATTAATATCATGCTTAATAAATTCAAAGTTCGGATGCCGTAATAAAAAATCTATATTTTTTTCTTTTCCTGTTGAAAAATTATCAATACAGATAACTTTGTTTTCTTTTACTAAATGATCGCACAGATGCGAGCCGATAAAACCAGCTCCGCCCGTTACTAAAATAATTTTTTGCTTAAAAGTTTGTTTTAACATAAATTTTAAAATTATAACTATAAATTAACATTAAACTCTTTAACGATTCTTGTTATAGCATATATCAAATTTTAATTTCTCCTATATTGCCTTTGTTTACAAATACTATTTAAAAAATCAATATTTAAATTTATTTAATCTATAATCATATTAACAAAAAATAATCGCTTCGTAAATAAAAAAACTGGAAGTTCTTGGTAATTCCCGCTAAAAATTAAATTAATATCTCTTAAAAATTATTAGTGAAATCAAACGCTCTGAGTTAAAATAAACGAATTTTAAACTAAAAAACCGCCCTGTTTTTAGGGCGATTTTTTATTCTTTCCGATATATATCTATAAAGATGATGTATCAAAATATTGCTCTGTGCTAGTGCTGATGGCAATATTATTTGATTTGTCCTCTGCTTCAATTATGAAAAAATACCTAGTTGATGTAGCCATGCCAGTCAACTCTACTGATTGAGAAGGCAAAAAACTATCGGCAGGAATAACTTCTATGATTCCTGGATCTAAAATCGTATCTATTGATCCAGTCGCGTAACCAACTCTGCCTATAGCATCTTCATCTGTTTCCCAGCTAATCGTAGCTGTTGAAGAACTTGTACTAGTTGAAATTTCAGAAATAACAGGGGCGGTAATGTCTGGCAATTCTAATGTAGTAAAGGTCTCTTCGCCTGATACTGCCTGATTATAACTATCATCCGTTGACTTAACAATATAGTGATAAGTAGTTTCAGGCGTAAGACCTTCAAGGACAATCGCGTGAGATGTAGCCATGGTATTATTTATCTCTGTAGTTGTCGCAGTTGTTGTTGAAATGCTTTCTAAAGCATATACCATCTCGCTATTGCTGGCTTCATCTGTTGTCCAACTGATTGTGGCTGTGGAAGTGCTCGTATCTGCTGAAATTCCAGAAATATTTGGGGCTATAGTGTCCGGCGTTTCGCCATTATCGCCTTCGCAAGATCCAATATAGTCACCATTCTTTATATGAGCCCTTAAAGCAGACACACTAATTGTAATGGTGTGGGCATTAGCCGGATTTCCTTTTGGAATATGGCAAATTGTTACTTTCTTACTAAGATTATTATTTGCTGTGTCAAGGCATTGATCTATATAATCATCGCCAATATTATCTTTTACCATATTTCGGCGCTGCAGTCTTTTTTGAATCTTATTAATTGTTCCTTTTAAATTGCCGCAAAGTTTTTGATTTGCAGTTTGAATTTCACTTCTTATCTGCTTTTTAGCTTTTAGCCCTAAATTACAACTGATAGAATCCGTCTCCCATTCCTCGTTTTCTATCTCATATTCGGACTCACTTTCAATAGGATCGCCTATATTATAATTTGTAAAAAGTGAATTATCCACATCATCCACTAATAAACTCCAATTTTTTCCATACAAGAATTGCGCCAAAGCCTCTGTTTTTATCCAGCGCAATGAACCATTATTGCTAACTGCGTAGACTTTTGGATCAGTCTGAATTTTTACCATTAAAACTCCTGGCTTATAACGCACATTGCCGCCTAAATGATAAAGGGCTAACTCGTCATCATCAATTTCTACCACATTGCTGAAATCATCAAACCAACTGTAAAAAGTGCTGCTGTTTGGAAAAACATAGCGTTTATTATTTTCAGCGTAATAATAAACTGTTTGGCTGTTTTTTCCCTTAATTAGCATTCCTGCTGAAAGATCGGTTTTTGATGAAGTATTTGCTACTCCAACTGTAGTAAAAACTAAACTAAAAGCGAAAAATG
>JAGLJD010000132.1 GCA_023142625.1 Candidatus Parcubacteria bacterium
GACAATCACAATGCGAAAAACGAGCTTCGCAATCATTATCTTCATCACAACTTTCCCATTCAACTTCTTTAATAGGCACGCACCATTGATAAGAAGCTACACATTTCAGCATATCCATAAAAAACCCCTCTGGACATTTTCCGTTTTTATCAGCTTCTTTGTAATTATTTGCTCTCATTGTTTTTAGAGAAGATATACAGCAACTATCATTGCACTTCTTTTCCAAAACATCATAATAATTTTCTTGTTCAATTACCGTTTCTTTTTCATCAATCAATAAATATTTATGAACTTGCGAACATTCATAATTATTAACAATCACGGCTATTCCTATAAACAGCCCTATCGCAATCGCTGTAAAAATAATAGCGATCGCAAAATAGACTTTTTTGCTATGGCTCTTTTTAATAATCTCCTCCGCCTGTTTTTGAAAATCGTTTTGGGTCTTTTTTGCTGGCATAAAATTAAAATATTAAACAAATTAAAATATAAAAAATCGCATTAACTTTTATTCAACAAGCCTATTATATAATTCTTATTATTTTACTTTAAACGCAGTTAATTTTATTTTTCCATATGCGATAATAAAAACCGCTTAAGTAAAATATTTATAACATTATTATATACTAAAAAAAGCTAAAAGGCAAAAAGGCGCTATCGCGCCTTTTTTTGATATTCTTTATTTTTTAATAATTACCTAACTCCTTGCAAATATTTTTTATAATCATTTGACTTTCTCCAGCTGACGGCTGAAATTTCAGGATGCACCACAAGCGGTCCGTTTTTGATCGTATGAGCGATTTCGCTGGCGGAGTATCCGCCGTAAATAAAAGCGTTTACTAAAATGTGCCAATCCTGCGCCGCAACCCCGATCCTATTTTTTCCTAAAATTCGCTCTAACTCCTGCTTTAATATTATTGCCCGCCTTCTCTCTTCTTTTAAATCGCTTAATCTTTCTTTGCCGTAAAATTGCTGAAACTTTTTTGCTGATTTTGCTTTTTCTATTTGAACAGGATCTGAAAATTTATAAGCATAGTCGTCTGGCAATTTAATAACGCTCAATTCGCTTAACCTGTTTTCATAAACATTAATATCAAAAAATTTGTCCCTTCCAGTCAATAAAGCATATTGCCTATTCGGCAAATATAAATTTTTATAATCTCCGCTGTTTATGACGAAACTGTATATTTTTTTGCCTAATATTTTTTGATTATTAGTATCCAACTCTTGCTCATAAACCGTTGTTCTAATTTTATTAAATTTGCCGTTTTCGCTTTTATTAACAAAACTGATCTTTAAAGAGCTTAATCTGTATTCAATAAATTTTGATTCAGATTCTATTATTTCTTGATTATACATATAATACGCCTGCTTAGCGTCGCCAAAAAATTTAATTACATAAACTCCCGGCGATAAAATAATATTCTTGCTCCCATTAACCCCTGTATCATAAGATCCGATTCGTTCTCCTAATATAATATTATGGTCTATATCTGATGATTGATTGTAAATTTCAAATTTCTTTTTTACAAGCAGACTGTCATCGCTGCCGCGCAAAACCACTGTTAAATTGCTTATGGTATAATCAAAAGTTGTTCTTTCTTTAGAAATAATATAAAAATCCCTGCTGATTGACAATTTTTGTATTGTTGGAATTTCAACAGTATATCTTCCTTCTGGCAAATGAACTATCTCGCATCCTTCAGATCCTGTTGAAAGCGATAATATTTTTTCTTTATCGCAAGCGCATTCATTTAATTCTATGTTTCGCGAATAAACAGTGAATTTTTTGTCTTTTAAAATATCTCCGTTAACAGAGCGAAAAAAAATTTTTACGGAACTTAACCTAAAAACTTTTGTATGGGAACGATTGTTGGAAATGATAATATTCCAAAAATAAAATGGCGTCTTTTTGCTGTCAGGGGAATAAATTTTAAACACAAACCTATTTCTTTGCCCTTGATCTATAAATGGCTGGACATCCATATTAAATAATTTTTCGCCTGCTTCTCCAGTATTGCCGCTTATTGCCCGCTTTCCTAAAATGCGCTTTCCGTTTGCGTCTGAAGTCTGGTGAAAAATTTCAAATTTTGTGTTTTTTAAAAGCCGACCGTAACTATCCCTCACAATCACCGTAACTTTAGCAGGTTCGCTGGCGCAAGTGCTTTGAGCCATTACAAAAACAAAAGCGAAAATTATAAGTATTGCGATAAAATTTTTTGTTTTGACTGTCATATTTTTTTATTTTCTCTTTTTAAAATTGACGAATTGTGCTAATTTTTTTTACACTAAATAATTTGTCATCCTGAATTTATTTCAGGATGACAATAATTGAATTAGGATGATCATTTTTTTAAAAAAACTGTCAGTGAATTAGCAAACATCTACAAGGATGACAATAATTTTTTTAATATTGTAGTATAGCATGAATCAAGAATATGTCAAGGGGTTTCGGATAAAAATGCGGAATATTTTACGAGTTATCCTAAAATTCTAAAATTAAAAAAGTTTAGCGGTTCAAAATCGCTAAACTTTTTTATTTTTTTCTATTTTCTTTTTTTAAATTTTCCGTATTTTCTCTCTTCTTCAGTTATCTTTCCTATCTTAAGCAGATAATCTTTTTTCCCGCAAATTTCTTTTTTCATTAAAGCTGATTTTCTCTGCTCCAGCTTGCTTTTATCTTTGCTTAAATACTTGACTTTCCTTGACTGAATCAGCCTTCCGCTCTGCTGGATGGTTTTCGTAAAACGCCGAAAATAGGCCTCAAATGTTTCTCCTGGCTTTCTTTTTATCTCTGGCACATTAACACGCTCCTTTCTAATATAGTTTTATTAAACATACTTTATTTATTTTTTAATATTTTTTTAACCTCTGCGATAGTTTTGGAAAAATCAACCTCCTCCTGAATTCCGCTTTCCATATTGCGAATCAGAATAGTTTTATCTAAAACTTCTTTCTGTCCGATTATCAAAGTCGCCTTAACTCCCAACTTATTCGCTAATTCCAATTGGCTCCTCAGGCTTCCTTTAGAAAAATTTTCAGCGGCTTTAATCCCGATCTGCCTTAAATTTTCAAAAAGTTCCAGCGCTTTCACTCTCGCCTTTTCCCCAAGCTGAGCGACAAAAATTTCAAAATCCTGCTTCTTTGATATTTCAACCCTATTCTCTTTTAATTGGACAATCGCTCTTTCAATCCCAAGCCCCATTCCGCAGGCAGGCGTATCTTTTCCGCCAAAATCATAAATTAAATCGTCATACCTGCCACCGCCGCCCAAGGCGATCTGCCTTCTGCTGTCATTTTCTGAAGATTCAGGAAAGATCTCAAAAACTGTTTTTGTGTAATAATCAAGCCCTCTCACTAAGCAAGGATCTAATTCGTAAGGGATAGACAGATCATCGGCGTATTCTAAAACTTTCGTAAAATGGTCTTGGCAATTCTCGCACAGCCAATCCACTATTTGCGGCGCTTCCGCTGATATAATTTTGCATTTTTCTTCTTTGCAGTCTAAAATCCGCAACGGATTTTTAATTAGCCGCTTTTTGCAGTCAGGGCATAATTTCGCCTTTTTTCCTTTTAAATAAGAGACTAAATTTTCTTTGTAGCGAGGCGAACATTCAATGCAGCCCAAACTGTTTATTTTAATTTTTACGCTAATTCCGATCTCCTGATAAAATTTATGCGCTATCAGCAATAGTTGCCCCTCTATAACCGGATTTTTGTCTCCTATGATTTCCAAATCAAACTGATGGTGCTGCCTTGTCCGCCCAGACTGCGGTCTTTCGCGCCGAAAAAGCGGAGCGATTGTATAAAGTTTCACGGGCTGCGGAAGATTCAGCATCCCATGTTCAATATAAGCCCTCACGATTCCCGGCGTCGCTTCCGGCCTTAAGCAGACTTTTTCCCCGTTCTAGTCCGTGAAAGCAAACATCTCTTTCTCCACAATGTCGGTATGCTTTCCCGTAGCTCGGACAAACAGGGTTGAATTTTCTAAAATCGGAGTGTCTATTCTTTTAAAGCCGTAAGCGCGCGCTATTTTTCTCGCCGCGTCCCTGATATAATCCCAATAATCCTGCTCTTGCGGAATAATGTCTTTCATCCCGCGCAAGAGTTGAGGCGGTTTTACTTTCCCCCTCTTTTTAATAATCGTCTTGTTTTTTGGTCTTCGCCCCATATTTTTTATGATTTATGAATTATGAATAATGAATCAAGGAATTAAAAAAATTAAACCTCTAATTCTCTCATTTGTTTTGCTAATTCGCGCATTCTTTCAGCATTTTCTGTTCGTTCTTCATTATTTTGATTTGGCGTCCAAGCACAAGACAGCCATTCGTTTTTCATCCGCACCCATTCTTTTTTATCCGCTTCATTTTCAACAGTTATAGAATACCAATTTCTATTTGGCTCAAAATCATCAGTGTCTCTGTCTATATATTCATCATTAGATATAACTTCATCTACAGATGTTTCCAATCCATGTTCGGCAACATAAAATGTAACCTTTTCACTTTCAATTTTTTCAATTGCTTTCTTTATTGTTTCTTCAGAATAATTTCCATCTGGGGATATCTCTTTTAATGTTGCCAGCATTCTGCTTTCATAATTATCTATTTTTTGATTTGTATCTTGATGAAAACTTTTTTCTTTAATCATAGATTTTATAATTACGCATAAAATAAATTGATAAAATTATTTTTCAAAAAAAATAAAAATAAAATTTATTATTATGTATAAAAAATTAAATTATTTTAAATTATAATTTTGATACTTATAATTTTGATACTTAATTATAATTCTTAATTCTTACTTCTTGATTCATTCTCAATACTCAAAGTCCTCTAAAAACCCGAATTTCTCAAACGGCCAGCCACGAAACCATGCCTTGCCGATAATTAAATCTTCAGGCAGCACTCCAAAAATGCGGGAATCTAAACTATGATTTCTATTGTCGCCAAGCACAAAATACTCATCGCTCTTTAAAGTAATATCTATATCGCCAGCCGTCTTTTTGTCTGCGTCAAGATATCCTTCTTCTAATTTAATTCCGTCATCGCT
>JAGLJD010000133.1 GCA_023142625.1 Candidatus Parcubacteria bacterium
AAATTTTTATCCAGCACTTCTTCTAAGGTATATGTCTGTATTTTTTCTTTTCTTATTATCTTATAATCATTTAATCCGTCTCTTTGATTTGAAATTTCTTTAGAAAAACTATTTAATGCTGATTCGTTAAATCCGTAATATGTTAAAACTTCTTTTTTGTCTGATATCGCGATTTCTAAATTAATATCTTTTGGTCTTTGCTTATTAAATAATTTCATACTGCTTGGCATTGCGTCAATATTTATACCTCTCCATCCTTTTAAATAAAAATAATGAGTATTAGAAAATCTTTTTGGATGATGTGCCCCAACATCTATATAAAATCCATTTTTCTTTTCGTTAAAAATTCTTTTAAGAATCATATCCTCTCCTTCTTGGGAATAAGATAGAGACGCATATTTGAGCAGATTATTGTAGTATATATTAGTCAATTTATGCGGTGTGAATTTTATAATTAATTTTTTGATTATATTTTTCATTGTGATTAATTCGTCATAAACTTTTTAATAGAGTCATTTTTGATTTTTTTATCTTTGCCAATCACATTTTTTGCAAATATCTAAAAAACGATTCCCTGTAGAAAGTTTTTTATATACTTCAAATATTTTTTTATTTTGTAATATTTCTTTTAGTGTTTGTTTATATAAATCACCAAAAATATATTTTCTTTCCCAATCAAGGCAACAAAGAGAAATTTTACCTTCATTTGTAACTATGATTTCATTTAATGGAGCATAGCAAGGTTTTTTATTGTCGATTTCTAAATGTGATCTTATATTTAATCTATCATCTAGTATTTGCATTGTTACTATGATTGGTATTTTTAGTTTTATTTTAGATAAACGAATATATTCTTTTTGAGAATAGGCAGAAATTCTTATAATATTAACCCCATTTTTTTCATATTCTTTTGCTAATATTTGGTCTAAATAAAATCCATTTGTTTGTAAAATAATTTTTGATTTAGGCAATATTAATTTTGTCTTATTGATAAACATCATTAATCTTGGGTCAATTCCAGGTTCATTATAAGTGTGAAATGCTATTGCTCCTTGAAAATTATATTTTTTGCAAGTATACAAAATATGATTTACTATTTTTTCAGATAATATTTTTGGTATTTTAATTTTATTTAATGGACATTTTTTATGTAAAAAAGAATAATTACATAAGTTAGATAATTCTATAGAAATTCGATTAGTATACTTAAATATACATTGATTGTTATTTTTTTGTTCTAATTTATCTATTTTTTTTATTTTTTTTAAAAATTCTTTTATCATACTTAATTTATTAATTTTTAGTATTTTATTAGTTTTTATTATTTAGTACTCCATTCATGTTCTATTAATAGTGGGCTATGATTTTTTATTATTGATCTATTTTGATTTCTAAAAAATAATCCATCAATTACTTCTATATAAATAGCATCAAAAATATAATCCACAATATTATTAGCAATTAATACATTAACATTTGAAGAATATATGCCTGGTGATAAAGGAAGTTTAAAAATTTTACAATAGATACGACCTTTAGGCATTAATTTTTTAAAACATTTTTGAGTATAACTAACCATTAATAAACTTACTGAATTTCCATATTTATCTTTTAATGACAATGAAAAATCTATATCATTAAGTTTATGTAATTTTGATTTATAATCAATGGCTATTATACATTCTTGTCCTGTAATTAAAAAATTTACCTCTTTAAAATTTTTATTTAATAATTTAATATTAGTTATTTCTATTTCTCGGTTTCCTTTTCTGTGTTTATAATAATTTTTTTTAAAATTTTTAACATTTTTTTTTAAATACAGTTTTATAACATTTTTTGTCTCTCCAATCATCTCAACTCTCCCATCTTTCAATAAAATACACCTTTTGCATAAATTTTGAATCGCGTTCATATTATGGCTTACAAACAGAATAGTCCTGCCTGCTTTTTTTGTTACCTCGTCCATTTTTCCTAAGCATTTTTTTTGAAAATCAGCGTCGCCTACGGCTAAGACCTCGTCAACTAATAGAATATCCGGCTCCATATGCGCCGCGACAGAAAATGCTAAACGGACATACATTCCTGATGAATACCGTTTTACAGGTGTGTCAATGAATTTTTCAATTCCAGAAAATTTTACTATATCATTAAATTTAACACCAATTTCTTTTTTTGTCATCCCTAAGATAGCGCCGTTTAAAAAAATATTTTCCCTGCCGGTTAATTCTGGATGAAAGCCAGTGCCGACTTCCAGTAGGGAGGCGACTTTGCCACGCATTCTTATTTCTCCGGTTGTTGGCGGAGTAATGCCCGTTAAGATTTTTAAAAGAGTGGATTTGCCAGCGCCGTTCGCTCCGATAATTCCGATCGCTTCGCCTTTTTCAACTTCAAAATTAACATCTTTTAACGCCCAAAATTCCTCTTTGCCTGTTTTTCCAACTGCCTCTTTCGCTTTATGTTTAAGAAACGAAAAAGGACTTTTAGCGACATTAGTTAAAACATCGCGCAAGGCGACATACCCGCCTTGCTGGCTGGTTATGCTGTATTTTTTAGAAATATTTTTTACAGTTATTATTGAGTTCATGAGATTTTTAATTATAATTCCCCCACAAATCTACAAATCGGCTACAAATATTACAAATTTTAGTCGCAATATTTAATTTTGTTTTTGTAGGTTGTTGGGATTTAGGACTCTAATAAATTTAACGCCATTTGGCATAAAGTTTGCTAGTATTGCTAATTTTAATTTTGTAATTTTTAAGTATTGTTTTACTTGATTCATATTTTGTTTTGAAAAATGATTTCCCCTTTTTATTTCTAATACTATTTTATCATCAACAATGAAATCTATATAATTAATTCCGATAACCTTGTTTTTTAATAAAATTTTGTAAGCAGCCTGCTGTTTGAATTTGATATTTTCTTTTTTAAAACATTCAGCAATTGCTTTTTCGTAATATTTTTCTTTATAGCCAT
>JAGLJD010000134.1 GCA_023142625.1 Candidatus Parcubacteria bacterium
ATCGCGCTTAAAAAAATATAAGAAAAATTTTTTATTTCGTACGCGTGAACAGATAAAAATCTTGCCAAGACTATAATAATCGCAATTTTAGCAAATTCAACCGGTTGCGCGCTAAGCCCATAAAACATAAACCATCCGCGCGTTCCGTGTATGGTATGGCCGAAAAAAAGGACTAATGTCAATAGAGTTAAAGCAAAAAGATAGATGGCATAGCTATAAGTTTTTAAAATTTTGTAATCTATTAACGCAAATACAAAAAAACAGATTATTCCTATAACTGAAAAAATTAGCTGTTTTTTAAAATAAAAAAAATCGGTTTTTTGGCTTAAATCCAAACTATAGATAGTGATTAAGCTAAAACCGATTAAAATAAGAATTATTGTTAATAACCACAAGTCTAAACGGCGCAGATTCGCGCGCTGTAAAAATTTCATAATTTTTAAACTAATTACGCAATAACTTTATTTTGGCAGCCCGACATAATCTTTGCCTATAATAATATTTTTATCCAAAATATTTATTTCAGGTTTTATGACAATTTGAGACGGTTTCGGTATTGTTTGCTGCCATCTTATTTCCGCCCTTTTTTCTTCGCCTGCCATAAAGTTATCTAACTGCAGATAGTTGGCGCTGGTAATTATCGGACCGCTATAAGTTATGATAAAAAATCCTACTTCATAATAGTTGTAAATAGTATTATTTTTAACTAAAAAATTAATTGAGCTTCCTGAATCTTTAATTTGAAGATCTGAAAAAGAAAAAAAATTTGTTTCTTTAATCTGAAAATCAGACATCTCCTTTATTTCGTTGGAAAAATTTTCAATATTTTTTTCTTCAACTTTTTTCCATTTAATGTTTGATATGAATAATTTCGGATTTCGGATTACCAAATCGCTTTCAATATTAAAAATCGCTAAAAATTTTTTCTCTCCTGGAAAAATAAAACTTTTTTTATGTTCAGATTGAAAATTATCTGAATAAAAATAATATTCAACATTTTCCGCTATCCATTTTTTTGCGTTTGGATTGCTTACTTTGGCAATTAAATTATATCGGTTATTTCCAAGGCTTATTACATCTAATTCTGAAATTTGCAGATCAAGCGCTCTGTTTCTTTCTTGATAAGATTTAAAATTTATAGATGCGGAATTTATATCAGATATCATTTTATTAAATTCAATCCTTTCTATGGTATAATATTTTATTATTCGCGCTCCGCTAAGGCTTATCAGCAGAACATTTGCGATAATTAAAAAAAACAGAAAAAATCTTTTTACGAAAATTTTATTAGATATGAACCAATATCCGATTTTTAATTTAAAATCGCTTAATTCCCAATCTTGCATCATAATTTTAATATTTTATTTTACGCGGCAAATTTATTATAACTTAATATTATAATTTATCCAAATTTTCTATTCATACCTTATCGCTTCAATCGGTTCAAGGCGGCTCGCTTTTATTGCCGGATATAATCCAAAAATTAATCCGACAGCGGTTGATACTATAATAGCGAGCATAATAGATATTGGAGAAATAATAAAAGCCCAATCGTAATCCAAAAAGTTAGCTGCAATCGCTATTAAATAGGAGATAATAACGCCTATTGCAATTCCTATTAAACCTCCGATAAATGTTAAGATCGCGGCTTCAATTAAAAATTGATTTTTAATTTGCGCGTTGCTGGCTCCAACCGCTTTCCGCAAGCCGATTTCGCGCGTCCGCTCGGTTATATTTACAAGCATTATATTCATAATGCCGATGCCGCCGAC
>JAGLJD010000135.1 GCA_023142625.1 Candidatus Parcubacteria bacterium
TAGGTTCGAGTCCTACCCGGCCCACAAAAAATCTATATTTTAATATATATTTAGAATATAGATTTTTTTATTTGAAATTTTGGGTAAAAAATGATACATTAAATTTAGATTATTTAATGTGTAAATTTAAATGCAAAATCAAAATAAAAATCGTAAATTAAATAGGGCATGCTGATTTTTATCAACTATCCAACGGGTTGGATTTAGTCATTTCCGCTCTGAAAACCATTTTGTATGATTTTCAGGGTAAAAGTGTCTAAAATTAATGTTTTTTACCGCTTTTTTGCACATTTAAATCTACTTCGCTGATTTTTAAAAGGCGTATCTCAAGTTGTATCCGATTGCCGCTTTTGCTATTTTTCTGATATCGCCCTCATCTGTCTTTGCTCTCAGCCTGTCTTTGATAAACACATTTTTGATAATTCCGTTTGCTCCTTCCATTCTGTTTCTGGCTCTGGAAAATCTTTTCTTCGGTATCGGCGGATCCTTTTTCCGTTTCCCCCTTTTTTCTATGCCGTCCGTGATATTATTTTCCTTGAGAAATTTACACATTCCGCCATTGCCTTTATCTCCGATTACTTCCTTGACCGAATATTTTTTGTTTCGCATGTCGCTTATCGCGCTTTTAAATCCTTTACCGTCATAGAAATTCTCATAAGATGTTTTTGAAAGCACCAAGGCTTTGCCCACGACAGACAAAAATGCCTTTACTCCGAATTCTGTTTTCTTTTGCGCCTTGCCTCTGAATATCGGCCTTATGTTCGGCCTGTGAAAACTGACAATTCTGTTTTCTATTTTTTTATCTTTGTACCAGTCCATCTGCTGAGAGTAAATTTGTTTGGCTGTTTCCAATTTTGTTTTTAGCTTTTTAAAAGCCTTTTTGTCCGCTTTACTAACCAATTCAATTATTTGTTCGCCAAATAAATTTTTGCCAACACCCTTAAGATTACCGCTTTTTATCTCCAATGCCGCTATTACTTGTTCTGCCTGGGCGATATTTCTGCGCAAAAATTGTAATTGTTTTTTCTTGATTTTGTTAATTTGCTTTTTGCTTGTTATTCTTTTCCTGGCAAAATCCAGATATTCCTTTTTGGCAACAATCGTGTAAGTCCGATGTTTTTGATTTACTTGTTCCTGGTACGGCTTAATAATGTCGTTTACCAAAAACAGCCTGACCGATTCCATTATTTTAGTATCTGTGGGAAAAGTAACATTTGATTCAAATACCGTAGTGTCTCCGGAATATCTTCCCTTTGAATTAGGCGGCTGATTGGAAACAGCGATTTTTTCAATAATATCTTTGATAGCTAAAATATTATCTTCTCCCAGATGCTCTTCAAATTTTATCAGAGTTGTATGATTTATTGACCGCCGGTCTATTTCTTTGAACCCGCAGGCATAAGCGCATAAATTATTTAGATTAAAATCATCAGCTATTTCCCGATATGTTTTATCTCCGGAGATACATTGCCAAACAAACAATCCGATCATAACGCGGGCATTAGGCTTATCTTTCCAATAATCTGATTTATATGCCTTGCGGGAAATTTTCACAAGCTCATCCCAAGGAAGCTTATCTAAAATAATTTTCTTAGGATGGTCTTCTGGAATTAATTTTTCCAATGAAGTGCCGAATAATGATTGGCTGATTAACGATTGCGGGCTTACTTTATGCATAGAGTTAAAATTAGTTTATAAATGAAGTAAATTGCTTACTTCTACTCTTATTTTAGCATAAAATCGTGCATTTTGCACGTTTTAAACCCTTGTTCGTTGGCTAGTTTTAGATAATAAATCGTTGTCTGCGTCAGCAGGCCCTAATTAAGTACTTTTGCGCCGATAT
>JAGLJD010000136.1 GCA_023142625.1 Candidatus Parcubacteria bacterium
CTCCTATGTTTTTGAAAATTACAGGTTTATTTAAAAAAAGATTAACATAAATTATAATTTAAGTCAATATATGAGCAATACAAAAGATTTTATTGTTGAACAATTAAAAAAGCAAATCGCGAATTTTAAAACAGAGATTAAAGAGCAGACAGTCGGCAAAGTCATTGAAGTCGGCGACGGAATCGCTCGCGTTTCAGGGCTTTCCGATGTGATGATGTCGGAGATGCTTGAATTTTCAAGCAATAAAAAATCCGAAATCCGAAATCCGAAATCCGAAATCCAATATGGTGTCGCTTTAAATTTGGAAGAGGACAGTGTTGGCGCGATTATTTTAGGAGATTGTTCTAAAATTAAAGAAGGCGATGAAGTGAAATGCTTAAAAAGAATTTTAGAAGTCCCAACAGGAGAGAACATTATCGGCAGAACTGTTAACGCTTTGGGGCAGCCGATTGACGGAAAAGGTGAAATCGAGGCGGAAAAATATTATCCAGTTGAAAAAATAGCCCCAGGGGTTATTTCCAGAGAATCTGTTTTTGAGCCGGTTCAGACGGGAATTAAAGCGATTGACGCGATGATTCCGATCGGAAGGGGGCAGAGAGAATTGATAATCGGCGATCGCCAGATCGGAAAAACCGCGATTGCCATTGACGCTATTATCAACCAGAAAGGGCAGAATATGAAATGCATTTATGTCGCAATCGGACAGAAAGAATCAAAAGTCGCTAACATCGCCGCAAAACTGGAAGAGCATGGCGCGATGGATTACACTACTATTGTGCTGGCTGGCGCGTCCGACCCGGCGGCGTTTTCTTATATCGCGCCTTATGCCGGATGCGCCATAGCGGAATATTTTTTAGACAAAGGCGAAGACGCTTTAATTGTTTATGACGATCTAAGCAAGCATGCTGTAGCTTACCGAGAGATTTCCTTATTATTGAAGCGACCGCCGGGGCGTGAAGCTTATCCCGGAGATGTTTTTTATCTGCATTCAAGATTACTGGAAAGAGCATGTAAATTAAATAAAGATTGCGGCGGAGGATCAATCACGGCGCTGCCGATTATTGAAACACAGGCGGGAGATGTATCTGCTTATATTCCGACAAATGTAATATCAATTACTGACGGGCAGATTTATCTTGAACCAGATCTGTTTTATCAAGGAAATAGGCCTGCCGTAAATGCTGGCTTGTCAGTATCGCGCGTAGGAAGTGCCGCGCAGATTAAGGCGATGAAAAAAGTTGCAGGCAAAATGAGGCTGGAAGCCGCGCAATACAGGGAGTTAGCCGCGTTCGCGCAATTCGGTTCTGATTTAGACGATGAAACAAAAGCAAAATTAGAAAGAGGAAAAAGATTGGTTGAAATATTTAAGCAAGATCAATATCGACCGATTCCTGTCGCTAATCAAGTTTTAATTTTTTACGCTATTACCGCTGGCTTTTTAGATGATATCCCTGTTGAAAAAATCAGCGAATTTGAAATTGGATTAAATAAATACGCGAAAATAAACGGCGAAGATATTTTAAAAGAGATTGCGGAAAAAGGAGAATTAAATGAAAGAATAGAGGAGAAAATTAACAAGTTAATTAAGGATTATAAGAATACTTTAGATTATATAGAGAGTTAAAAGTAGAATATACTTTTATTGTCTTTGCTAGGAGCCGAACGAGCATAGCGAGAGAGCGACGAAGCAATTTCGTTAATATTCGCATAAACTATACAAAAGAGATTTATTCGCTTAGTAATGGGATTGCTTCGTCGCACTTCGCTCGTTTCACTCGCTCGGCTCCTCGCAAAGACAATATTTTTAATAAACGCGTTTTTATAATTAATATGGCGAATACTAAAGACATACAAAGCAGAATAAAATCCATCAGCAATACTAAAAAAATTACCAAAGCGATGGAAATGGTGGCGGCATCCAAAATGCGTCGCGCGATTGAGGCCGTGCTTAAGACAAGGACTTACGCTAATTTAAGCTGGAAGACTGTTTTAAATTTATCGCAAGCAACAGATAATAATGGGGATAAAAATTTGCATCCGCTTTTCACAAAACGAAAAAAAATCAAAAAAGTCGGAATTATTTTAATATCGTCTAATAGGGGATTATGCGGAGGATTTAACGCGGCTATTATAAATAAAACGCGCAAAAGCGTTGAAAAGCATATGGAGCAGGGGAAAGAAAAGCCAGAATTTATAATAATCGGAAAAAAAGGCGCGGCGATAAAAAAGCATTATAACTATGACATTGTTGCGGAATTTTCCAAACTTGATATAATCAGCGAAATAAAAGAAATTTTGCCAATCGCAAGAATGGCGCTAAACGATTATTTAAGCGGAACATACGATAAGATAATGGTTGCTTACACCGATTTTGTTAATGCTAGAAAGCAGATTCCGAGAGTTAATCAGCTTCTGCCTGTTGACATTTCCGCGGAAGACGAGTATCTTGGAATTGTCGGAAAGGACACAAGGGTAGGACTTAATAAAGAATTTGTCGGGAAAAAAGAGAAGAAATATCTGCAAGCAGATAAGTTCGCGTACGAATATACTTTTGAGCCGAGTCCGAAAGAAGTTTTAGACGAAATGATTCCGCGTTTAATTGAAGTCCAGCTTTTTCAGGCGCTACTGGAATCAAACGCGTCCGAACATAGCGCCAGAATGTCAGCAATGCATCAAGCGACAGAAGCGGCGGGAGACTTAGTTTCAGAATTAACGCTCTTTTATAACAAGGCAAGGCAGGCAAGCATTACAGCGGAGATCGCGGAGATCAGCGCCGGCGCGAATGCGTTAAAAGCGTAATCACGAAATTATATAAATTCCATTGTCTTTGCGAGGAGCTGAATGAGCGAAGCGAGAGAGGCGCGACGAAGCAATCTCGTTAATTACGCAAAAAAGTTATAATTATAGATTTATTCGCTCAGTAATGAGATTGCTTCGTCGGCTATCGCCTCCTCGCAAAGACAGTGAGGGGGAATAAGATTATTTCGCTTTATCTGTAAAATAAGTATGATGATAAAAATAAATTATTTATTCCGTTGTTTTAAAAAGGAAAAAGGTTGCAACAGCAATGATGTTGCAACCCGAAAATGTTAGAATTTTTATCGAATAATTTTGCCATCCGATAAGCTCTCATATATTTTACCGTTTATATTAAACAGCAAAAATACTTGGTATATTCCTGCGAATATCGCAGAAATAAACATTAGCCCAAAAAAAGTGATAAAAAAATTCAGCCAACTTCCGCCTCCTTGTCCCCTTTCCGTATTGTAACGAAAAGGACGGATGATAAAAAAACTATACTTAGAAATAAAAAAGATCCAGATAATCCTGCTAATGAAAGCAAAAAATTTATGAAACTTCCGCTTTGCCAGCCTATTAAGCCACTGGCTAAAATAATTATAGAAAAAATTATTCTCCAAAAAATTTTATCAGAAACCATTTTTTTAAAGTTATTGTTTTTATTATATTATATACTTTTTAAATTTAATTTGTCAACCCTGCGCTAAGGTTTTGGGTTGTAAACTATAAAATATGTCAGAAAATAAAAATTTAGGAAAAGTCAAACAAGTAATCGGCGCTGTTGTTGATGTTCAATTCAACGAAGAGTTGCCTGAGATTTATAACGCGCTTTCAGTTTTCATCAATGATTCAGATGGCAAGAAAGGGAGCGGAAGAGAACTGATTTTAGAAACCCAGCAGCATATCGGGTCTAATGTAGTTAGAACTGTTGCGATGGGATCAACGGACGGATTAAAGCGCGGAGATAAAGTTGTTAATACTGGCGCTGGAATCAGCGTGCCAGTCGGAGAAAAAACATTAGGCAGGATTTTTGATGTTTTAGGAAATGCGGTTGACGGAAAAGAAACACCTAAAACAGAAAAAAAATATCCGATCCATCGCGAAGCTCCGAAGTTTATTGATCAGTCGACAAAGACAGAAATTTTAGAAACAGGAATTAAAGTCATTGATTTAATCTGCCCGATCGCGAAAGGCGGAAAGGTCGGAATGTTCGGCGGCGCTGGAGTAGGCAAAACCGTGATCATTCAGGAATTTATAAATAATATTGCCAAGCAGCACGGCGGATATTCCGTATTTGCCGGAGTTGGCGAACGGACCCGCGAGGGGAACGATCTTTATCACGAAATGAAATCCGCCGGCGTGCTTGATAAAGTAGCAATGGTTTTCGGGCAGATGAATGAGCCGCCTGGAGCGCGCGCCCGCGTCGCGCTGTCAGGGCTTTCAATGGCTGAATATTTCCGAGATGAGCAGAATCAGGACGTGCTGTTTTTTATAGATAATATTTTTAGGTTTACGCAGGCCGGTTCCGAAGTTTCAACATTATTAGGGCGAATGCCATCCGCCGTAGGATACCAGCCGACTTTAGCGACAGAAATGGGAGAACTGCAAGAACGGATTACTTCAACCAATAAAGGATCTATCACATCTATTCAAGCTGTTTATGTCCCTGCCGATGACTTAACCGATCCTGCGCCAGCGACAACCTTCGGGCATCTTGATTCAACCGTGGTTTTAGCGAGAAGTTTGACTGAATTGGGAATTTATCCAGCGGTTGATCCGCTTGACTCATCATCAATTATTCTTGATCCGAAAATTGTCGGCGATGAGCATTATGGCATAGCGCGCGGCGTGCAGAAAG
>JAGLJD010000137.1 GCA_023142625.1 Candidatus Parcubacteria bacterium
GGAAGGAATTACGACTATAGAAGAAGTATTTAGGGTTGTTTGATTATTATAATTTATCATAATAAAAATCTGTTTTTATTTGCTTTTGTAAATTCTAATAGATTTAACAAAAACGCTTATGAATTTTTTAATTCCAATTGTAATCGTAATTTTGTTCATTTTATCAAGCATACGCCAAATCAACCAATATGAAAGAGGCGTAAAATTCCAACTCGGAAAATATCTAAAAACTATCCGGCCGGGCTGGAGATTGGTTTTTCCGATTATTCAGCATATGGAAAAAGTGGATATTCGCGTGAAAGTAATTGATGTTCCGGATCAAGACGCAATCACAAAAGACAATGTTTCCGTAAATGTGAACGCTGTGCTGTATTATAAAGTTATACAAGCTGAAACAGCGATTCTTGAGGTGGAAGATTTTGAATACGCTGTGGCTCAATTAGCGCAGACAACAATGCGAGATGTTGTCGGAGAAATTGAATTAGATGGATTATTGGCAAAACGCGATGTTGTTTCAGATAAAATTCTGCAGATCGTTGATAAGGCGACGGATCCTTGGGGTATTAAAATTGTCTCTGTTGACTTAAAGCATATTGAACTGCCGGAAGATATGAAAAGGACTATAGCTAAACAAGCGGAAGCCGAGAGAGAGAAGCGGGCTGTGATCATTAAGGCCGAAGGAGAGGTGATGGCTGCTGAAAATATGAGCAAAGCAGCGAATATATTATCATCATCTACTGGCGCTTTGCACCTGCGAACATTACAGTCAATTAACGACATTAGTTCAGACAAATCAAACACGGTAGTGTTTGCGCTTCCGTTAGAAGTGTTAAGGGCTATTGAAAAAATTACTCAAAACAGATAACAATATGAATAAAGATGTTAGGGAAATAAATAAAAATTATAAAAAATGTCTTTATTGCGCTTTTTTAAATCCTAAAAATGTTAAAAGGTGCATTAAGTGCGGCAAAAAGTTTGTGGATAAAAAAAAGTTTGCGTCCTGCTTGTTTAGAAACAAAAATTCTTGCGGAAAAATAAATTTTCCTGTTTTATCCGAATATTTTAAAAAATTACAACAAAATCCGCAATACAAGCCTAATGCGGAAGAAAACAGAGAGATAGCAAAAATTATTTTTTTAATAATATTCGCTGTGATCGGTTTTATAATATTTACGAATATAATTTCAAGTTTTAACTAATAAATTTTATGATGGAAGCTTTAAAAAACCACAAAAATAGAAAACTAACAATTGATTTTTCTGTTTTATCCATAATAAAAATTCTTTCAGTCCTCTTGCTCTGCTTTTTTTTGTATAAAATAGCCAATATATTAATCATACTATTTGTCGCTTTCGTGATTGCGACTATTATAAATCCGATTGCTAACTGGCTTCATCGCTATTATATCCCTCGCGCGCTTGGAACTCTGCTAATCTATGTTATTCTGCTTGTTATTATCTCTTCTATATTTGTCCTGCTTGCGCCGCCTATTATTGAGCAGATTAATGAATTGGCAAAAAATTTCCCTTCTTATTCGCAAAAAATTTATTCTGTTTTTTATCAATTCAAAGAATATCTTGCCCAGCTCGGATTTGAAGACAGCATTCAGAAAGCCCTGAACTTTCTGCAAAGCAATATCGGCAGCGGAGCAAAAAATGTCTTTTCATTGGCAATCGGACTTTTTGGCGGAATAGCGTCTTTCTTTATCGTTCTTGTTATCGCTTTTTATATGATCCTGCAAGAAAAATCGTGGTATAACTTTTTAGACAATATTGTTACAAAAAAACGCAAAGAAAGAATTATTAAAATAACGCATGATATTCAAGATAAACTGGGCGTCTGGGCAAGAGCGCAGTTAATTCTGTGCGTCGCGATTTTTATTTTAACTTTTATCGGTCTGTCGCTTTTTAATATAAAATACGCTTTGGTGCTGGCGCTGATAGCCGGGCTGTTTGAGTTTATTCCATATTTAGGTCCCATAATCGGAGCAATTCCAGCGGTTTTATTGACATTGCTTTATTCGCCGAGCAAAGCGATAGTTGTTATCGCTATTTATGTCGTTATTCAGCAGATAGAAAATAATCTTCTTGTGCCTAATATTATGAAAAAAGCGGTCGGCGTCAATCCGATTATTTCAATTATTTCATTGATTATAGGATTTCAGTTAGCGGGAATAGTAGGCGGAATTTTAGCTATGCCTGTTGTCTTAACAATCAGCGTTGTAATAAATAATTTAATCAAAGAAGAATAAATCTAAATTGTGTTTATCGTAAAAAAAGAAAGGCTATGGTATTTATTTCCGCCATAGCCTTTATTTTTTTATCTTTATTAATCTTGAAAATTAAAATCAATTTCTACCCCTGTTGCGTTTTGGAGCAAAAAACACTGATCTATTTTTTCTTTAATCCACTCTTTAATTTCGTTTTTTTCAATTTTATGCCCCCTGCTTTTTATAACGGGATATAAAAATAAAAAAATTT
>JAGLJD010000138.1 GCA_023142625.1 Candidatus Parcubacteria bacterium
TTAAGCATATTTTTTATAAATTCAAATGGTTTAATTATTTGGGCAACCGTTCTTTTTTTAACAAGAATAGGAGCTTCGCTGTTAGAAATATTGCGCGATTCTTATTTTTATAAAAGAATTGACGGATATGATGTTGATATTGTGGAATTTTTCAGAACTTCAAGGGCTATTGGATTTATAGCCGCTTCCATTGTTTCCGGGATTTTATTTCTGTTTCTGCCAATGAAATTTGTTTTTATAATTATAGCGATAGTGATTTTCTCCGGCTTAATCCCCGCTTTCAACTTAATTGACAACAAAAGCGAGGAGGAGGTTTAAATGATAAATTTATTATGAGATCGCATAGTCCTGATTACATTTTTCTTTCAGCTGTTGGAATCCTGCTGGTTTTCGGCTTAGTGATGCTGATTTCGGCAAGTTCTATTTTTTCATTTCAAAATTATGGCGGCGATAGTTATAATATAATAAAACAGCAACTATTGCGCGGAATAATTCCGGGACTATTTCTGTTTTTTTTGTTTTTTAAATTAATAAACTATAAAACATTAAGAAAAATAACGCCCTTGCTGATGCTGCTTGCTGTTATATTGCTTGTCTTAGTATTTATTCCAGGACTTAACACTGGGGACGAAACAAAAAGCTGGCTTAAAATTCCAGGCCTATTTTCATTTCAGCCATCAGAATTTATGAAAATCGCTTTTATTCTTTTTTTAGCTTTATGGTTTGATAGGCGGGGAAAAAGGGAGATTAAAAATTTTTGGACTGGATTTCTGCCTTTTGCCTTTTGGCTTGGGTTGTCGGCAGGACTGGTTATTTTACAGCCTGATTTGGGAACTGCTATAATTATAATACTATCTTCATTAATGGTATATTTTTTAGCAGGGGCAAAAAAAACTCACTTGCTTTTTATTTTTTTAATAGGAATTATCGGGTTTCTGATTTTTATAAATTTTGCTCCTGATTATCAAAAAAATCGCTTATCTGTTTTTTTAAATCCGCAAATCAATAAATTAAGCTCTGGATATCATATTAATCAAGCGTTTTTAGCGATTGGTTCAGGAGGGATGTTCGGTGTTGGATTTGGACAATCACGGCAAAAATTCGCTTATTTGCCAGAAGTAATCGGCGACTCAATTTTTGCGATTATAAGCGAGGAATTAGGATTTATAATTAGCGCGGGATTTATAGTTTTAATGATATTTATTTTTATCCGCGGATTTCAGATAGCAAAAAAATCACGCGACACATTTGCTTATTTAACTGTTGCTGGTATAATTAGCCTGCTTGCAATTCAGTGTATTGTTAACATCGGCGCGATGGTCGGCGTTATGCCTCTAACAGGGGTCACACTGCCTTTCGTGAGTTATGGGGGGTCTTCGCTCGCGATTTCATTAGCAGCAGTAGGAATAATCGGAAACATAAGCAGATATACTAGAAAATAATTCAAAATGCAAAATAATAAATTAAATTTTAAAAATATGATATACAAAAATATTTTACAGACAATCGGCAATACGCCGCTGGTAAAAATAAATTTGCTTAATCCGAATAAAAAAACCTCTATTTACGCCAAAATCGAAGGGTTTAATCCTGGCGGAAGCATTAAAGACAGAATAGCCTTAAAAATGATTGAGCAGGCGGAAAAAGAAAAAATCTTGACCAAAAAGAAAATAATAATTGAAGCGACTTCCGGAAACACTGGGATTTCTTTAGCGATGATCGGCGCGGTTAAAAAATACAGAGTGTTAATAGTAATGAGTAAATCTGTTTCAATTGAAAGAATAAAAACTATTCAAGCATTCGGCGCGAAAATTATTTTAACAGACGCGAAGTTAGGAACCGACGGCGCGATTATGAAAGTTAAAAAAATGATAAAACAGAATCCGAATAAATATTTTGCGCCAGATCAATTTTCCAATAAATATAATAAAATCGCGCATTATCAAACAACAGCTAAAGAGATATGGGAACAGACAAACGGAAAGATTGATTATTTTGTTTCCGCCATCGGAACCTCGGGAACAATTATGGGGGTAAGTTCTTATCTTAAAAAATATAATCCTAAAATAAAAATAATCTGCGCGGAGCCTGTAAAAAAACACTATATTCAAGGATTAAAAAATATGGGAGAAGCGATCGTGCCGGCTATTTACGATAAAAACAGAATTGATGCATTCATCTTGATTGAAAGCGAAAAAGCTTTTGAAACAGCAAGGCAAATTATAAAACAAGAAGGAATTTTTGTCGGTATGAGTAGCGGCGCGGCAATGCTAGCGGCAATTAAGATTGCGAAAAAAATAAAAAAAGGGAATATCGTTACGATATTCCCAGATCGCGGAGAAAAATATTTAAGCACAGAATTATTCAAATTTAGATAGTGTTTTTCGCATTGCGGCTAATTTATTAATTATCTCCTGATATTCATTCTCCGCGGCTGAATCATAAACAATGCCGCTGCCTGTCTGAGTATAAGCGTATTTGTCCGCAATAAACAGGGATCTAATAGGAATAGCAAAAGAGCATTCGT
>JAGLJD010000139.1 GCA_023142625.1 Candidatus Parcubacteria bacterium
ATTCCGAGTTTTTCATCAAACGATTTTGCCTATAAAATAGATGCTAAAAAATATCAATCTTTGCTTAATAATATTGATAAACCGCTGTTCCACAGGGCTGTTACGGGTACATATCCTTCAGGGTCAATAATCAAGCCGGTAATAGCGGCAGCCGCATTAGAAGATGGAATAATCACGCAACACACGACTTTTTTAAGCGTTGGCGGAATATCAATAGGAGGTTGGTTTTTTCCAGATTGGCAAACTGGCGGGCACGGATCTACGAATGTCAGAAAGGCGATTGCTAATTCAGTTAACACATTTTTTTACATAGTCGGAGGCGGTTATAATAATTTTAGCGGATTAGGCGTAGAAAAAATAAAAGAATATGGAGAAAAATTCGGACTAAACAATAAAACAGGTATAGACTTGCCTTATGAAGCAAGCGGTTTTTTACCGACTAAAGAATGGAAGAAAGAGACGCGCGGCGAAAATTGGTATATTGGCGATACTTATCATTTAGCAATCGGGCAGGGAGATTTATTGATAACGCCGCTGCAAGCCGCTGTTTTTACATCTATTATTGCAAACGGAGGAGTTTATTACAGCCCTCATTTGCTAAAAAGAATTTCAAATGAGGACGGTAAAATTATAAAAGAAATAAATCCAGAAATCGTTAGAGAGAATTTTATAAGCAAAAAAAATTTAGAGATAACGGCTATGGGTATGCGAGATTGCGTGACTTATGGGAGTTGTCGCTATCTTGCCGATTTGTCAATCAAGGCAGCTGGCAAGACTGGCACGGCTGAACACTCTAAAGGCAAAGATTCGCACGCTTGGTTCACATGTTTCGCGCCTTTTAATAATCCAGAAATCGTTTTAGCTGTTTTAATAGAAGAAGGCGAGGGCGGCTCAAAAACAGCGGCTCCAGTTGCCAAAGAAATTTTAAAATGGTATTTTAATAAAGATTAAAAATTAAAATTTTAACACAAAAAATTATGAATAAAAATTTAATCACGCCTGCGGGGCTGGAAAAATTAAAAAAAGAGGTCAATGAATTAAAAATAATTAAACGCCCTGAACTTACGGAAAGAATAAAGAATGCCAAAGAGCTTGGAGATTTAAGTGAAAACGCGGATTACCAAGACGCTAAAGAAACGCAAGGTTTTATGGAAGGAAGAATTTTAGAATTGGAAAATATTATAAAAACAGCTACTGTGGTAGATGGAAAAACTGGCGATAAAATTGGCATAAGCTCAATTGTGAAACTTAAAAGCGGGGATAATATTATTGAATATACGATCGTGGGCGCAAGCGAAGTTGATTTATTGAATAAGAGAATTTCTAATGAGTCGCCTTTGGGCTCGGCTTTAATGGATAAAAAAGCTGGTGATAAAATTACAATTGAAACTCCAAGCGGAAAAGCGAAATATGAGATTTTAAAGGTAAGTTAAAAATAATTTTATATCATAAAAATCGACTATTTAAAATAGTCGGTTTTTAATTTGATAAAAAATAAAAAAAAGGATCCCTTGCAAAATATTTCAAATAATATAAAATTAAGATAAATTTAATTAACACTCAATTTTATTTATGGAAAAAATAAGCGAAAAAAAAGATCGTTTGGAAAAATTAAAAAAACTCAAAGATTTTAATATAAATCCATATCCTGCCAAATCAAGCAGGACAGATTTTATTATTGATGTTTTAAATAATTTTATTGAATTTGAAAAAAAGAAAAAAAATATTTGCATTGCTGGGCGATTAAGAAGTTTAAGAAGCCATGGTAATTTAACATTTGCGAATTTACAGGACGCGAGCGAAAAAATTCAGATCGCTTTTTCAAAAAAAGAAATAGGCGCTGAAAATTATAAGATTTTAGCAAAACTTATTGATGTCGGAGACTTTATTGAAGTTAATGGCGTTTGTTTTAAAACTCGCCGCGGAGAGCAGAGCGTAATGATTAAAGGATGGAAAATTTTAACAAAAGCGTTAATGCCGCTGCCAGACAAATGGAGCGGACTAAAAGACGAGGAGGAAAAATTCAGGAAAAGATATTTAG
>JAGLJD010000014.1 GCA_023142625.1 Candidatus Parcubacteria bacterium
AAGGCGTGGTCGCGCATGAATTATCGCATATTGGCAATCGTGATATTTTATTAGCCACTCTCGTTACTGTGATGGTTGGTATGATAGTGCTATTGGCTGATTTCTTTAGACGATGGACTTTTTTTGGGGGAGGCGGCAGGCGCCGCAGAAGTGATCGCGGCGGCGGTCAATTGCAAATGATTATGTTTATTGCCACAATTATTCTGTCAATTTTAGCCCCGATTTTCGCTTATATGATGCAATTCGCAATTTCCCGAAAACGGGAATTTTTAGCTGACGCGGACGGCGCGTTGTTAACCCGCTATCCTGAAGGGCTGGCAAGCGCACTTGAAAAAATTTCCTCTGATACTGAAAAATTAGAGGTCGCTAACCGCGCGACCGCGCATCTGTATATTTCATCGCCTTTTAAAGGCAAAAAGAAAAAAGGTTTTTTAACTCGCGCGATGATGACTCATCCGCCAGTTAATGAGAGAATTGCGGCGCTAAGGGGAATGGAAGTTAAGTAATTTTCAATTACCAATTATAAAATTACTTTTGATTAATATTGTCTTTGCGAGGAGCTGAATGAGCGAAGCGAATGAGATGCGACGAAGCAATCTCGTTAATTACGCAAAAAAGTATCTATAATTATAAATTTATCCGCTCAGCAATGGGATTGCTTCGCTTCGTTCCACTCCGCTCGCAAAGATAAAAAAACAAACGCTTAATTATTAAAATAATTTTAAAAATATGTCAAAAAGAATCTGTGTTTTTGGTGATAGTATTTCACAAGGTTATAATGATTATGATGGGGGGGGGTGGATTAATCGTTTAAAAAAATATTTTGATTTAAGCGATTACGATATTTCGGTTTTTAATTTGGGCGTTTCTGGTAATGATACTTTTGATCTGCTTAAAAGATTTAATATTGAAGCCAAAGCAAGAAATCCAGAGTTAATAATCTTTGCGATAGGAATAAACGATTCGCAATATATTAATTCAAAAAATAATCCGAGTGTATTATTAAGTGATTTTAATAAAAATTTATTAAAACTTAAAAATTTATCAAAAAAAATTACAAATAAAATTATCTTCATTGGAATAACTATGGTTGACGAATTAAAAGTAAAACCGATACCTTGGAGTATAACTAAATATTATGATAATGAAAATATAAAAATATACGATTTAGCGATTAAGAATTTTTGCGCAGAAAACAATCTGCCTTTTATTGAAATGTTTGATTTGTTAAAAAACGAAAATTTAGAAGACGGCTTGCATCCAAATTCAGAAGGGCACAAAAAAATGTTTATAAGAGTTAAAAATTTTCTAATTAAAAATAAAATTATTTAGTAACTCTTTTGCTGTTTATGAGTAGTAGAATTAACGATAAAATAAATAACAGAACGCTTAATAGTTGCGGAACACGAAAGTTCGCAATCATTAAAGTTTCGTCAACGCGGATAAATTCCATCGCGAATCTAATTAAAGAATAATTTAATAAATAGATTAAAAAAATATTTCCGTCAGCGAAAAATTTGGAGCGCTTATTTTGAGATATCTTTTTTTTATGCAAAAACAGCAAAATGAAAAAATTGATCAGATTTAAAATTGATTCATATAAAAATGCCGGGTGGAAATATTGCACTGATTGATAAATATCTGGGCGGTTAATTTTGTCTATCGGGATCCCCCATGGCAAATTTGTCGGCTTTCCAAAAACTTCTTGATTGAAATAATTCCCCCAGCGCCCTATCGCCTGCCCCAAAGCAACAGAAACTGCGGCAATATCAGCCGTTAAACTAAAATTTAATTTTTGTTTTTTCGCGCAAACATAGCCCGCTGCCAACCCGCCGATTATAGCCCCATGAATAGCCAGCCCGCCTTGCCAAATTTTAAAAATATCTATCGGATATTCAAAATAATGATGAAAATCTAAAATAACGCTATAAACTCTTGCTCCTAATAATCCGAATATAATTAAATATACGCTTAAATTAAAAATTTTATCCTTGCTGATTTTGTATTTCTCGGCAAGTTTTGAAACAATAATTAATCCCGCTAAAATTCCAGCGCTTATAAAAAATCCGTACCAATAAATTTGAATTTGGCTAAATGAAAAAATAATTGGATCTGGATTATAATTATGTAAAAACATACAAAAATGGATAATAACATAAACAAATTAATCAAAGAATTCCGCGAGTATCTTGAAATTGAAAAAAATTGCGCGATTAAAACTGTTAAAAATTATGAATTTTATCTAAACCGTTTTTTAGATTTTACTAAAATCAAAACCTGCGAGCAAATTTCAATAAAAAATATCAAAAAATTTCGGCTCTGGCTGAACCGCCAAAAAAATCAAAGGGGCAAAACTATCAAAAAAAAAACGCAAAATCATTATTTAATCGCTTTGCGCGCTTTTTTAAAATACTTGGCAAAACAGGATATCAAAAGCGTGTCTCCTGAAAAAATAGAATTATCAAAAACAGAGGAACGGATAGTGGAATTTTTAGATCAGAGCGATTTAAAAAAATTTCTAAACACGCCGTTAAATATAAAAAATGCGAGCATTATTCAAAAACGCGACAAGGCGATTTTAGAGCTTTTTTTCTCAACTGGGCTGCGCGTTTCAGAGTTGGCTAACCTGCGAAAAGACAGGCTGAATTTAAAAAAGGACGAATTTACAATTCGCGGCAAAGGCGATAAGCCTCGGCTTGTATTTTTATCAAATAGCGCTAAAAAACATCTAAAAAATTATTTAAATTTGCGGACAGATATTTCGCTTTTTCTATTTATTCGCCACGACAAAGCCTCGCGGCGAAATCAAAATAAAAAAGAAAAACCGCTAAGTCCGCGATCAATTGAAAGATTGGTTAAAAAATACGCGCAAGCAGCTGGCATTACTAAAAATGTAACGCCGCATACTCTTCGCCATAGTTTTGCGACAGATTTACTGTCAAACGGCGCTGATATCCGCAGCGTGCAAAGCATGCTTGGGCATTCTTCAATCACAACAACGCAAATTTACACCCATGTCACAAACAAACAACTAAAAGAGACTTATAAAAAATTTCATAATCAAAAAAACAGATAAAAAATCTTAAAGCAATTTAATATCCACAACTTCATTTTTTACAACTTCATCTTTTTGCAGTATGTTGACCTTAATGGAATATTTACCGGGAGTAATCCCCGCGCACTTGGAGCAAGACGGCAATTTTATGTCAAATATTACCTTATACGGATTCTCTTTTATTTCAACTTCCCTGATTTTATTAAAAGCAAAATTTCCTCTTGCCGTTTTAATTCCAAAAACTTGAATCTTAAGAACATCTTTAATAGTAAAATTTTTCAGATCAATTACAAGCCGCATATTATCACCGGAATTATAAATTTTTTTATTGCTTTTTACATAAACAGCGCTCTTTTCGCTGTCTTGAGTTTCTGTAATGGTCTTTTTAATCGTACGATGTATTTCTTGATAACAGACTAAAGGAATAGTATAAAACAGAATCATACTGACTAATAAAAAAATTCCTATTAAAAAAATTAAGCCGTGAATATTCTTCATAAATTTAAAATATTAACTTTACAACTTTGTAGCTTTCGACTTTATAGACTTTCAACTTTCAACTCCTCTTATCTATTATTAAAACTCCTTCTAAGTGGTCAATTTCGTGTTGAAGCGCGCGCGCCATTAAACCTTCAGCTTTTATTGTAATTTTATTTCTTGATTTATTCAGACCAACAACAGTTATATTTTTTGATCTTTTTACTTTTACTTCTATATCTGGAATACTAAGGCATCTTTCAGTATCTTCGCTTTTCGCCCATGATTTTTTTATAATTTTTGGATTAATTAAAACAAATTTTTTGCCATTGATTATTTGCCCCTCTAAATCAATCGTGATAATTCTTTTGCTAATTCCGATCTGCGGCGCGGCAAGCCCGCAAGCAGGATTTGCTATCATAGTCTCAAACATATCATCAATAAGCTTGATAATTTTTTTATCAATTTTTTTTACTTCTTTTGATTTTTTTCTTAAAACAGAATCTGGATTTTTTTTAATGTCTAAAACCATAAATTTAATAAATAAAAACTAGGGTATTAATTTCAGCCCAATTATATAAAAATTCTGCTGGACCGACCCCTAAACGAATGCATCCATGAGAAACCGCTTTGCCTAAATGATCCTCGCCTTCTTTAGCGCCATTCGGCCACTCTGGCAATTCATGTATTCCGAAATAACCATTTTGCATGCTCATCCAATAAGGCATCCATAACCCATATGCAGCAGACCACGCCTTTTCTTTTTTGCTGTCGACCATAAAATGCCCAAGCGGCGTTCGCATTCCATATCTTCCTGTTGAAACTTGATAAATTCCCATTCTAACATCGCCTAAAAAATAACTTAACTCCTGTTTTTCGCCTGTATTAATTTCAATCCGCTTGCTTAATTTTGCTTTATTTCCTTTTAACGGATCATAGCCGTTTTTAATCTCATCTCCGTCCAAATAACCATCGCCGTCTGTGTCCGAATTTATTAAATTTGCATGAAAGTTTAATTCCATTCTATCAGATAATCCATCTTTATCATAATCGCTATCCTCTAATTTTATTATCGTTGAATTATGCGGGGAATACCCGCTGTTTAATTCTACCCAATCGGAAAAACCATCGCCATCAGTGTCTGGGTTATTCATATCTGTATAATAAACATTAATCTCATCATAATCTGACACGCCGTCAGCGTCAGAATCCATTAAATTATTAGCGTAAACACTGGCGCCGATCAAGCAAGATATAATTATTGTAAAAATATATTTATTCATCTCTCTGTTTTAATATTATTTTTGCCGCCATTATAAACTCTTTAAACAGCGGATGCGGCTTTAGCGGACGCGATTTGAACTCTGGATGAAACTGAACGCCAACCATAAATGGATGATTTTTTATCTCTACAATTTCAACTAAATTTCTATTCGGATTTATTCCAGCAATCCTTAACCCGTTCTTTTTTAAAATATCTCTATAATCATTATTAAATTCATATCTGTGCCTATGCCGCTCAAAAATATTTTCCAGCTTATACGCCTTATAACTTAAAGAATTTTTATGCAACTTGGCTGGATAAGCGCCGAGCCGCATTGTTCCTCCATATTCTCTATTCTTAATTTTATTTTTTTGGTCCTCCATCGTGCAGATCACAGGATTAACTGTCTTCGGATTTAGCTCAGTTGAGTCAGCATCTTCTGTTTTTAAAATATATCTGGCAAATTCAATTGTCAATATCTGCATCCCTAAACATAATCCAAAATAAGGAATTCTGTTTTCGCGCGCGTATTTAGCGGCCAAAATCATCCCTTCCGCGCCGCGCTTGCCAAAACCGCCAGGTATTATAATTCCGTCAACATTATCTAATTCTTTCAAACTATTTTTGTCTTTTTCATACTTTTCGGCATCCAGCCATAAAATATTCGGCTTTAAATTAAAATGCCACGAAGCGTGATTTATTGATTCAATAACTGAAATATAAGTATCGCGGCAAGATTTAAAATTAAAATATTTGCCGATTATCGCTATTGTAATCTCTTTTGAAATATTTTTTATCCTGCGCGAGAACTCTATCCAATCTTCCATATTTTTCTCTCGCGCTTTTAGCCCGATTATTTTTAAAACAACTTTGCTAAAATTCTCTTTTTCAAAGTTTACGGGAACATCATATATTGAATAAACATCTGGAGCTGAAATTATCCTCTCTTTCGGCAAACTGCAAACAGTGCTAATTGTCTCTTTTGTAAAATTGGATAATTTATTTTCTGCGCGGCATAAAATAAGATCTGGCGTAATTCCAGTGGAATTCAGAGTCCGTATCGCAAATTGCGTCGGCTTTGATTTTTGCTCGCCTAAAAGCCTGGGGGTTGGCAGATAACTTACCATAAAAGTAAATATATTGTCTGGATTTTTTGTTTTCATCATGCGAATAGCTTCTAAAAACAGAACGAGCTGGTATTCTCCCACTGTTCCGCCGAATTCAACAATCGTTATTTCTGACCTGTTTTTCTTTTGGCAAAGCTTAATCCTTCGTATAATTTCATTCGGAATATCTGGCACAACCTCAACATCCTCTCCGCCGTATTCTAAATTTCTCTCTTTGCGGATTACTTCCTGATACACCTGCCCTGTTGTTATGTAATTATCGCGATCGCAAACCTGATTCGTAAATCTCTCATAATTGCCTAAATCCTGATCCGCTTCAATTCCGTCTTCGCCAACAAAAACCTCGCCATGCTCCGCTGGTCTTATTGTTCCAGCGTCAATATTCACATACATATCGCATTTAATATTTGCCACGCGATACCCCTTGGACTGCAAAATTTTTCCTATTGACGCGGATGCAACGCCCTTGCCGACAGAAGACATAACGCCGCCGACTATAAAAATATATTTTTTTATTTTTTTATTTTTTGTTTTCATATTTTAATATAATAGCATACTTTTAAAATTCATAAAATTATTTTATCAAACTATCTCGTCTCTAAAAACTTCGCTGATTTTGTCTGCGGCTTGATTATTATTAATTAAATCGCCATCGCCATATTCAAAATTTTCATCACAGATAGAATTAATAATAATTACTTCTTTAAACTTTTGCTTGATAATATCCTCAACAACAGCCTTATTTTTTATATCAGCAATCTTTTTCTGATGAAATTCATATTTAAAACAGAGCGTTAAAACATTTCCGTTTAATTCTTTTATCCCGGCAATTTGCAAAGTTGACGCTATTGAATTATTAAAATTTTTTGCTTCATTGATTATCTCATGCCAATCTCTCTTAATATTAGATAAATTAATTTTTACAGAATTATTTTTTTCATGAGACATGCTTATATCATTGCTATCTATGACAACTTTTGAATTATTTTTATTGATGAATTTTTTTGTTTTTTCGCTTTCTGTTTTATCTGCTTTTTTCTCTTCGCAAAAATTTGAGCGTGAAATAAAATTTTGCGAACATATTTCTATTATTGCCAATTCCAACGGCAACTGAACAATTTTTGTGTTCGGCATTTCAGCCAGCCGTTTATTTAAAATTTCAATTATAAAAAAAATTTCTTTTTCTGCCAACTGCCTGTTAAAATCCAAAATTTTTAATTTATCGTCTTCTGTAAACTGTTTTGTAAATATTTCTAAATTTTTATCTATTTTAATTAAAATTAACTTTCTAAAAAATTCCATCAAGTCTTGTGTTAATTTTATTAAATTCACTCCTTGGCTTAAATTTTCATTTATGAAAACGACCCCGCTTTTAATATCTTTTTTAATTAAAAATTCCGTTA
>JAGLJD010000140.1 GCA_023142625.1 Candidatus Parcubacteria bacterium
TTGAATGTTGATAAATTAAAAAATATGGGCATTGAAGTAAAACCGTATAAAGAGCGGCTGAAAGAAATAATCAAATTGCTGGGCGAAAATATTAAAAAGGCGGACAAAAAATTTTTAAAGCAAGAGCTGGAGAAAACCGCTAAATTTTCAAAAACAAGGACAAAGGTTAATGACACTTGGAAAAATCTTGTGGAATAATTAATTTTTACTTTCTTTAATCCTCTGTCTTTGCGATGAGCTGAACGAGTGAAACGAGTGAGGTGCGACGAAGCAATCCCATTACTAACAGGAACAGACTTATAATTAATCCATAAATTGTTTCTTCCAGTAATGAGATTGCCGCGTCAACTATCGCCTCCTCGCAAAGACATTTCGTAATTCAGAGTAATTTTAACTTATGGACTGTATTTTTTGCAAAATTATTAAAGGCGCGCTGCCTTGTTATAAAATCTACGAAAATAAAAATGTCTTGGCGTTTTTGGATATTATGCCTGTAAACGGCGGGCATGCTTTAATAATTCCTAAAAAACATTATACAAATATTGAAAAAATTCCAGAAAATGAGTTATGCAGTCTAATTAAAGCGGTTAAAAAAATCGGCAAGGCGCTAAAGCAAGGATTGGGCGTTGCTGGATATAATTTACAGTTAAATAATGATCCAATTGCGGGACAAATTATTCCGCATCTCCATTTTCATATTATTCCGAGAAAAACTGGCGACGGATTAAAGTTATGGCCTCAAGGGAAATATAGCAAAAGAGAAGCAGAAAAAATCGCGAAAAAGATAAAAAATAATTTATAAAATTTATGAAAAAAGCTTGGGTGGAACGACTTTTTTATTATAAATCTTGACATAACGGAAAATTTAATATATTATTTCTAAAACGATCCAAGGAGGTTTTCTTTGGATTTTTATTATTTTGCTCTTTTATTCTGCTCTTTGAAATATACAATTTTTTTAACTTTTAAAAGTTGTCAAAAATAAAAAAATAAAAAAAAGGAGGTGAAAATAAAACTTGTAAAAATTGTAACTTGATTGAAGTTATAAGTATTATTAAACAATTAAATTTTTGAAAAGGAGAAAAAGATGAGGAGAAACCCAGTTATTTTACCGTATGATGGATTTCAAGACGCGGACGATTTATTAAAAGAAGTAGAGAGTGATTTTCTAAATCTTGGCATTGTTGAACTTTTATCTTTTGTAAAAATCAATGATGCCGTATTTTTGCCGCAATTCAGCGGACCAAAATGGATTTGGAAACTCTGGAAAATTATAAAAAGGCACAACCAACATCAAAACATCGGAATATTTCTTGATTTAAAACTGGCTGATACAAGTGGCACCTTAAAAAACATTGCGACTCATTTTGCTTCCTTTCAGCAAAAAATACTTACTGTGCGATCAAGTCTGTCGGGCAAGGGCTATCTAGAACTTCGCAAGGTTCTGCCAGATGTAAAAATCGCCTTAGTCAGTTTTTTGACTGACAATTCAGAGCAAGACTGCCTTGAGCAATATGGTCTTTTCCCGGAGGAAAAGATTCTGCACGATATGAGAATTGCTCAAAGGAAATACGAAAGGGTTTGCGGTGATGGCGATCCTCAATTCGCATTTGATATGGTGGTATGTTCGCCAAAAGAACTTCCTTATCTAATGCAGAACGAATTGCCGATATTTAAAAGAAGATTTGAAAAAATTTCGGCGGGCATTCGCGATGAGTGGATGACGAAAGGTCAGCAAGTTAGAGTTGCTGGAGTTGCCCAAGCATTACTTGATGGCGCGAATTATGTAGTAATGGGATCACAGATGAAAAACGGTAACCCGAAAAAAAGAATTTCTGCCGCAGAAAGCAGGCGGCGGACAAAGGATGAAATTAAACGAGCATCTGAACTTGATAATATGCGAATATTTGAAGCGGAGAGCGGATAGATTAATTTTTTAATCCAGCGCCGATCGTTTAGGTTGGGGCTGAAATTTAAAGAGAATAAAATATAAAAAAAATTTCAAACCAGCCAACCACAAAAAAGGAGGTGAAAAACAAATTGTGGTTGGTTTTTCTTTTGCTTAAAAAAATAAAATGAATTATAATAAATGCATAAATTTAAGTAATTTGTAATATTTATGAAAATTTTAATTACGGACGAAGCGGGGTTTATCCAGCACCTCTTCATATAAACCAATTGTTAAATTACATTATCTATCTTAATTATAAATAATATATGAGTAAAATCTTAGTGACAGGAGGTGCTGGATTTATCGGATCTAATTTTATCAAATATTGGCTGGATAAATATCCTGATAATAAAATCATCAATTTAGACGCGTTGACTTATGCG
>JAGLJD010000141.1 GCA_023142625.1 Candidatus Parcubacteria bacterium
CAATCTCATTACTGAGCGAACAAATCTGTAATTACAAACCTTTTTGCGTAAACAACGAGATTGTCACCCTATCGGGTGACCACCCGTTAGGCGTGGCTTCGTCGCATCTCTCTCGCTCCGCTCATTCGGCTCCTCGCAAAGACAAAAAAATAAAAAAAAATAAAAATCTAATTACTTACTTAACTCTTCATAATCCGGCAATTCAGAAATAGTCGTTACGCCTAAAAATTTTAAAAAATCAATCTTAATGCCGTAATATAGTTCATCTTTTGCGAATTTATCACTATTCTTGTCTTTATTTAAAACTCCGCCGCTCTTATTTTCAACTAACCCCCTAATTATTAAGTTCCTTAAAATCATACTGCAATTAACGCCTCTCAACTGTTCTAATTCAGGCTTAGAAATAGGTCCTTTATAGCAAATAATCGTGAGTGTTTCCAATGACGGCTGGGACAGCTCGCTCACCGCGTCATCTTTTAAAAAATCTTTGATTATATCTGAATTTTTCGGATTTGTCGCCATTTGATAACTTGATGAATTTTGAATGATAACAATTCCGCCATCGCGTTCATTATAATTTTTAATCAAATTTTCCAATTCATTGTGAACACTTTTTTTGTTCGCCTTGACTAATTTAGATATTTTACCAAGCGACAGCGGTTTATTTGAAGCAAACAGCAAACTTTCAATTTTTGATTTTAAATCCATATTATTTTTAATTAAATTCAGTTGTCTTTGCGAGCGGAGTGAAACGGAGCGAAGCAATCTCATTACTGAGCGAAAATAAATCTTTTTGCATAAACAGCGAGATTGCTTCGTCGCGCTCACTTCCCCGCCTAAATTTTTGTTTCACAAAAACTTAGGCGGGTTGTTCAGCTCCTCGCAAAGACAGTTCTGTAATAGATAAATATTAAAATTAAACCTCCACATCAATTATCCCCTTTTCTTCTTGTAAAATATAATCTGCGATAATATTTTTATTTTTTAAATTTTCTAAAACTTCCAAAACTATTTTTTTCGCTATTCCGCCTTTTTTAGAATGGCTCCCTACTCCGACAACTATTCTTACTATTTTTAATTTATCAACGATTGCTTTGCTGATAAAAATTTCCGTTTCCTCTTTTATGTCTCGCGGCGAGAGCCGTCCCATAAAATGAAAATCTAAAACAATATCAATATCGCCGCTGTAATTAAAAAATGGCTTAATCATCTCTTTTGATTTATTTTGCCTAAAACTTCCGTTATAAAATCCTGTTTGCTGATTTCCCGCGATTCTCTCTGTCCGCGATCGCGGACATTTAATCTGTCTGAATTCATCTCCTTATCGCCGATTACTAAAATATAAGGCGGCTTTTCTTGAACTGCTTTCCTGATTTTATTGCCGACTGTTTCATTCGCTTCGTCAACTTCGGTTCTGATATTTTTTTCTTTAAATTCCTGCGCTAATTTTTTGCAATATTCAATATGGCTTTCGCTCACAGAGATAATTTTTACCTGCACAGGCGACAGCCAAACAGGAAACGCGCCGGCATAATGCTCAATAAGAAGCGCTATAAATCTTTCAAACGAACCGAACAGCGCGCGATGCAAGACGAAAGGTCTTTCGTCCTCTCCTTTATTATTAACAAAAGTCATATCAAATCGTTCTGGAAGATTAAAATCAAATTGAAGCGTTGAGCATTGCCACTCTCTGCCTAAGCAATCCTTTAATTTAAAATCTAATTTCGGTCCGTAAAAAGCGGCTTCGCCTTTCTCTTCTATAAAATTTAATCTTTTGTTTTGAGCGGCTTTTCTTAACATTTTTTCTGTAAATTCCCACCCTTTATCATCTCCGGCGTATTTTCCTTTTTTATTAGAATCGCGCAAAGATAGATAAACATTTATTAAGCCGATATCAAAACCGAAAGATTTAAAGATATACAAAATGAAATCTATCACTCTTCCTAATTCATTTTCAACTTGATCAGCGCTGCATATAATATGCGCATCGTCCTGAGTAAATCCCCTGACTCGCGTTAAGCCTGAAAGTTCGCCTTTTTTTTCAAAGCGATAAACTGTTCCGCATTCAGCCCAGCGCATAGGAAGTTCCTTGTATGATCTCGGGCTGTTTTTATAAATCTGGATATGAAACGGGCAATTCATCGGCTTTAATAAATATTCTTCTGATTCTTTAACTTTCTGCTTTTTCTGTTTTTCTTTAAGAGTTTGTCCGATTTCAATCGGCGGATACATGCTTTCATTAAAAAAACCCCAGTGCCCTGATGTTTCCCATAAAATTCTATTACCGATATGCGGGGATTTTACTAATTCATATCCGTTCCTTAAATGCTCTTGATGCCAAAAATCTTCAACTAACCTCCATAGCATAGCGCCTTTTGGATGCCAAAGCGGAAGCCCTAATCCGACTTTTTCATCAATATGAAACAGGTCTAATTCTTTTCCAAGTTTGCGATGATCCCTTTTTTCAGCTTCTTCAATCATTTTTAAATATTTTTTCAGCTCTTTCCTGTCGTTAAAAGCGACACCGTAAATCCGCTGGATCATTTTGTTTTTTTCATCGCCTTTCCAATAAGCGCCAGCCAATTTTGTTAATTTAAAAGAGTTTGAATTGATTTTTCCAGTTGACGCTAAATGCGGACCTTTGCACATATTTATAAATTCGCCTTGCTTGTAAAAACTAATTTTTATCTCGCCTTCCGCTTTTAAATCCTCCGCCATTTCAGCGGTGTATCTGTAATTTTTGTTTTTTAAAAATTCAACCCCTTTGCCAATTTCCATCTCTTGTTTTTCAATCTCCAAATTTTCTTTAATAATTTTTTTCATCTCCTCCTCTATTTTTGGCAAATCCGATTCAGTAATTTGCCGTTCGCAGTCAAAATCGTGATAAAATCCATTCTCAATCGCAGGACCAACAGCAGGAATTGCGTTATACAACCGTTCTAATGCCTGCATCATAATATGCGACAAACTATGCCGCAGAATTTCCAATTGTTGATTTTTTTGTTGAGACATATAAATATAAAATCGTTATTTTAAAAGCCCAGCCACTCGCAAGCAACTGGGATTTTTTAAATACTTTTAAACTTTCAAGCTCCTGTCTTTGCGAGAAATGAGTGTAGCGGCAGCGGAACGAAATGACGAAGCAATCTCATTACTGAGCAGAAAAATATGTAATTACAATACTTTTTGCGTAAACAATGAGATTGTCACCCTATCGGGTGACCACCCGTTAGGCGTGGCTTCGTCATATCTCATTCGCTACGCTCATTCGCC
>JAGLJD010000142.1 GCA_023142625.1 Candidatus Parcubacteria bacterium
ACGGATCAAGCTCAATGGCTTCTGTATGCGGATCGTCTTTGTCGCTGATGGACGCAGGAGTTCCGCTAAAAAAAGCCGTTGCTGGAATTGCGATCGGAATTGCTTCAAATGAAAATATGAGCAAATGGCAAGTAATTACGGACATACAAGATTTAGAAGACGGAAAAGGCGGAATGGATTTTAAGGTCGCTGGGACAAAGGACGGGATTACAGCTATCCAGTTAGACACAAAAACTGACGGGTTGAATTCTGAAATAATCCGCGAAGCGCTAAAACAAGGCATGGAAGCTTTAAAAAATATTTTGGAAGTGATGGGAAGCGCTATTCCAGAAACGCGAAAAGAAATGTCTCCTTACGCGCCGCGCATTATATCATTTAAAATTAATCCTGATAAAATCAGAAGCGTTATCGGACCGGGCGGAAAAATGATCAATGAAATTATTGCAGAGACAGGAGTTAGCATTGATATTGAAGACGACGGAATGGTATTTGTCTGTTCAACGGATCAAGAATCGTCAAAGAAAGCGATTGATTGGATTAAGGATATTGTCCGCGAGGCAAAGGTTGGTGAAACTTTCAAGGGAACAGTTGTTAAAATTATGGATTTCGGCGCTTTTGTTAATATTCTCCCTAACCAAGACGGAATGGTTCATATTTCCGAATTGGCGCACAACCGCGTTGAAAAGGTTGGCGATGTAGTAAAAATCGGAGATGTTATTCCGGTAAAAGTCATTGAGATTGACAAAATGGGCAGAATAAATTTGTCGTTAAAAGCAACCCAGTCGCGTCCTGAAAATTTGAATAATAATAAACCAGCTTTTAAACTGTAAACAACGCTTGACAATCTAACATATTATTATGTAAAAAATTCGCATAATAACCAGTTGTGTGAAATTTTTGAAAAAAGGAATATTATATTTTTTCAAAAACTACACACAACAAGTGATATGAGACTACGAGAAATGATAAATTTATTTTTGTTCTTTAATATCTAAAAATTAAAAAATCAGAATTGGGCTAAAATTATTAAAAAGGAGACAATCATATGGAAAAAAATAGATTTAAACCATATTGTGCGGTATATTTAATACTGATAAAAAACGATCAGATTTTATTTCACAAAAGAAAAAACTCTGGATATCAAGACGGAAAACATAGTTTAGTCGCTGGGCATTTGGAGGGTAGCGAAACTGCAAAGCAAACAATAATTCGTGAAGCTAAAGAAGAAGCTGATATCACCTTAAATCCCGACAATCTTAAAGAGGTTCATGTTATGCATAGAATCCTTAAAGGCGGAAGAGAATATATTGATATCTACGTTCAGGCTAATGAATGGGAGGGTGAAATAAAAAATATGGAGCCAGAAAAATGTATTGAGCTTTGCTGGCTCCCAGAATCGAACTTTCCAAGTAGTGTTTTGCCAGAAGTTAAATTTGCCCTTAAGAATGTTCATAATAACATTTTTTACAGCGATTACAAAGCCTAATCACAATCAACATAGGAGGGTTTAGTATAAACCCTCCTCCCAATTCTGATTTTTTAATAAACAATAAGGAAAACAAAAATAAATTTATCATTTCTCTCTGTCCAAGTTTTATTTATAAATATTAATTTTAAAAAGGAATAAATAAAACTTCTCATATCACAAATGTTATATGAAATAGCCAAAAAAAATTTATTTTTCAAAAATTTTTTAGCAAAATATTCTTAAAAACAGCGTGTCATTGACACGCTGTTTTTTTTTGAGAATATTTTTAACTAATAGATACTCTTTAAACTTTATAATTTCTTGATAAATAAATCAATATCATATCCTAATTCATCAACTTTTTTACAATAACTTTTTATAACTTCTTTGTATATTTTATTTTGCACTGTTATTTCACAATTAGTTTTGGAGCATCTTACTATTCTGTGGCTGCCCTTGCCGTAAAAAGCCGGCAAAATTTTAAACCCAACCTTTTTAAATGCTTTAAGAATCTTTTTCTGGCTGCTGTCTGATGGATAATTAGCGGGTAGAATATTGTAATTTTAGTTCATTATTAATAGGAGAAACCAAACTGTTAGAATTACAATAATAAGCAGGAATATGAAACGCGGTAAAAATTGCGTCTTTAATGTTATGATCAAGGTCGGCTAAATCTTTGCCTGTAGTGATAATATGTTTATTATCCGCATTAGTTGATTCAGCAATAAAATATTCTCCGCTTTCAT
>JAGLJD010000143.1 GCA_023142625.1 Candidatus Parcubacteria bacterium
CCTCGAAATGTATGCTTTTCCGACAATCTCACACTGGCATTATTCCACTTTCTGTATTCTTAAGGCAAATATTCAGAAAATTATAGAATAAACTGAATATTCAGAGTTGATTGATTCGTGTTTTATATACAAAAAAATAAATACTTGTGTATTATAAAACAATGTTTCACCCCATTTTCAATTTTTTCTCCAATTCCTTTATTTTGTATTATTCTATTTCTCATTTCAACAAGGTTAACTAATGTCTCATTAAATGACTTATATATCTTAATCTTGGGAATATTATCATCTCTAACTTCAAGTGGTGCTTCAAATTTTTGGAATCATACAAATGATATGGAAGAGGACATCTGTAACAATAAACAAACAATATTAACAACAAAATTGATTACTCAAACTGAAGCCATTATTTTATCGGGTATATTTTATCTGATTTCAATTATCTTTATCACTTATGCGTCATATTTGTTAAATCGACCGATTTACATTTATTTTTTAATATGGGTATTTATAACTTGGTGGTATTCTGACAATATTTTTTTAAAAAAGATCACAGGAATTCGATTAAAAACACATTATTTGGGTGAATTATTAACATATAGCTTAGCATATCCAGCATATACAATGAGTATTTGGCTTATTTTTTCAGATTCAATTTCAAAAGGTTTGGTATTATCGATGGCTTTCTTATGTTTTGGTATGGCTGCAGTACTTTTAAAAGATTTAAAAGATATAATCGGGGATCGTGAAGCAGGACTAAAAACATTAGGAGTGATTTTTTCTCCTTCCAAATTAATTAAAATGTCATGTATGTTTTTAATTTTTTATTTTTTCATAATAATTGTCGCTACAAATTTTGAAATATTCAGATTTAATTCTTTTTTAGTTATCATTCCATTTTTCTACTTGATTATAAAAACATATATACCTTTTACACGAAAAAAATGGACACTTGACATTGGAGACAATAAAAATATTAAAGCTATGATTTTATCTACATATTCATCATTGCTAATACTTGGAGTTGTAAATTTTGTTTAAATGCTTAAGAAAATATTAGTTCCACCATTTGACCAAAAAATATTTTTATCTACCTCTATCAGATGATTTCTCATTTTAAGCTTATCTGGTATAAAAATCGATGATGTTGCTGAAATAACTCCAAAATAATTTTTATTGAGATTTTTTTCAATTTCGTTTTGAAAACTTACTACTTTGTTTCCATATGCAGAAATAGATCCTACATCAAGGTAAAAAAGATTGAAATTTTCCATTTTTTCAATTTGATATAGACCTGAAATAAAGTTGAACATATTACTATATGCTGGTTCGTGAGCCAAAAAAACCCTATTTGAAAAATCATTAATATTTACCATAAATGGAAATAAGTCAAAAGGGAAATAAGCTTCAATACCAATATTAAGTAAACCCGCTGTTCGTTTGTTGAAAAATGAAATAAAATACGGTACTTGAACTTGGAGAGTCCCTTTATTGAGGTTTTCTTTAAGTGACAAGTCATCTATTTCATATGCCCCTATTACACCCTTAACGGCCTTAACCGGAGCCTCACCATCCAAAGAGATTAATACATTCTTCTCAAATACCGCATCAAATTCCTTAACAACCTTAAAGTTCTCTTTCACTATCTCCATCGTCTCTTCCATAGTCGCGCCCTTATCAGGAAAAATATCAT
>JAGLJD010000144.1 GCA_023142625.1 Candidatus Parcubacteria bacterium
TAATGGCTGATAATATTCCAGTAGTTAATCCTATTTTTGTCAAAAAAAATTATTTTAATAAGAGGGTTGTAGTTATAACAGACGAAGAATCAGAGGAAGAACAAAGAGATTGAAATAGGATACATTTATATTTTGGATGATTGGTTTAAAGATTCTAAATACAAAGATGTTTTAGATTATGTCATTTTAATAAACGGCTGTTCCTATTATTTTAATTATTTGCCACTGCAAAAAATAGGATTGCCAGTGCCTGAAAATAAAAATTAACAAAATATTTTTTATGATAAGAAAAGAGGAATACAAAGATTTAATAGAATCTTTGGATGTAGGTTCATCTGTAGCAGAGCAAGATAAATTTTTAGAACGGGCTAAAGTTGAAACGCCCATTTTTAGTGATTTTATTCTTGATAAAGTAGATCTTGTTTTAGGAGCTAAGGGATCTGGTAAAACTTCTATTTTTAGATTAACACACGCAACTAAAGAGATCTTATTGGATAAATCTAATTTGCATATAATTACTGGGGTCGAACCTCAAGGAGATACAGTTTTTGAATTATATAAAAAAGATTTTTCAACATTCACAGAGTCTGATTTTGAAAATTTTTGGAAAATTTATTTTATAAATTTAATTTACAACGATTTTATTTGCCAAGAATCATTCAAGGAGCGACTGAAAAATTATAAGTCAGATATAAATAATTTTATAAGAGAAAGTGTAGCAATAGGAATACCACAGATTAACCAGCCGACTGATCTTAAATCGATAGTTCAAAAAATTATAAATGTAATCAATAAAAGGAGGATTAAAAAGGTTAAGAGCGGGATTGTAATTGATCCCAAACAGGGATCTTTTTTGCCTAATATTGAAATAGAGCTTGAAGATAATAAGTATACCAAAGAAAAAGACAGGTTGCCCATCTATGTAACAAAGTTGGGAAATATTCTAGAAAGTATGCTAAAAAAAATGAAATTTAGGATATGGATTTTACTTGATCGTTTAGATATAGTATTCGAACATGGTAGTCAATTAGAATTCCTTGCGTTAAGAGGTTTATTAAGAGCATATGAGAGTTTTCAAGTTAGCAAAGGAGACCCGTTTAAATATTTAAGAATTAAAGTATTTCTACGAAATGATATTTTGGAATTTCTTTTAACTCCAGATAAATTTAAAAGAATTTCAAACTATAGGCAGCCGAAAAATTTACCAGCGTTAACACATATAACATCTAGGGCAACCAAAACACCTTTAGCTTGGACAAAAGAAGAAATACAACAACTTATGTTGAAAAGATTATTTCTATCAACTCCATTGAGAACTTATTATAAAACGAGTATGGATGATTTAAATAATGAAATAAATAGGAATGAGATGTGGAGTAAATTGTTTGGCGACAAAATTGAACAAGGAGACAAAAAATCAGATTCATTATCTTGGATACATACTAGAATAAGTGATACTTATCAAGCAACACCTAGATCAGCCATTGATTTTTTGGATGGTGTGATACACGAACAGTCTAGATTATTTAATTTAAATAATGTAGATCAAGAAAGATTATTTTCTTCACAAGCTGTTAAACACGGAATAATAATTGCCTCAAAAGAAAAATATACAAAGGAAACAAAAAATGAATATCCTAAAATAATACAACATATCGAAAAATTTAAAGGCGAGAGTGCTAGGTTTAAAATAAATGATTTAAAAAAAATATTTGGTAATAATTATGTAGAAATTATTACTGAATTAGAAAAAATAGGATTACTTAGTAAAATTGGTGATGCATATAAGGTTTCATTTATATTTCGCGCTGCGTTAGGAGTTCATCCGCAATTCTAAATTAATTTGTATTAAACAAAAAATTATAGTGTAAATTAAATCATTTACATATAAATTAAAGCATGATACAATGAATATATTAGAAGAACAAATAAAAAAAGAAATGGCGCGAAAAAAATTAGCTCCTGTCGATATTTATAAACCATTAGGAATAAATAGAGTTAATTTTTATAGAGCCATTAAAACTTCTAATCTTGAAAATAAATCTTTAAAAAAGATTTTAAATTTTCTTGGATTATTCATAAAAATTAATTTAAAAAAATTATGACAAAAAACAAAAAGTTTTATAAAAAATTATATTGTTCTAATAATTGCAATATAAGAGACGATATGATGCCAAAAATGATAACTTACGGGACAAAAACATGGGCTCACTATTTTGTTGAGATTGGAAAAAAAGATTTTAAAAAATGTGATATGGAATTATTAGAGAATGTTGAGTATATAGAATTTGATAATAAAAAAGAAATGTTTAAATATTGGGATAAATTAGCAGATGAAAAAAAGATTGATTGGAATATAGATTTTGATTATCCGGAAATATTAAGGTTTAAATAAAAAAGACTGCGATAAAAAAGTTAATGTGGTTTATCTTAAATAACGAGTAGAGTCAATTTTTTTTATACTAAACACATTGTCATTCCGAACTTGTTTCGGAATCTGTCATGAATTATCGCTAAATTATGATTAGGATGGATAAATTTTGAATTTATACTTTGTTAATCTTAATCATAATACTGAGATAAGTAATGACAGACCCTGAAATAAATTCAGGGTGACATAT
>JAGLJD010000145.1 GCA_023142625.1 Candidatus Parcubacteria bacterium
AAATCGGACTGGCTAAAAAAAAATAATTCTTTTTTTCCGCGAAAACCTTCAATGTCCTTGCGATTTTAAGAATCAGCGAACTGCTGCTTCTTAATCCTTTGCGGGTAGAAATATCTTTTGGCAAAATTTTCCAAATAAAAAAAAACATTGCTATAAAAGATAGAAAACTAATAATTAATATAAACCTCGGCTTCCATGCTAAAATTTCCAATAAAGCAAAAATTATTAAGGCGAAAGAAAATGAATTTAATTTTTTTCTAAACATACTTTTTTGATTTTAATATTTTTTCCGCCCTTTTCAGCCCTTTGGCGTCATTTATCTGCAGCCAAAAATTAGCCTTGACAATCTGCATCGGATGCTTATCGGACATTTTTACTAATGTCTGCGGCAAGCCGAATTCTTTTCCGCCAGCAATCAATTCTGGCTTATAATCAAAAAAATGGCCGTTAATAACATACAGCCCTGTGTTAACCAAGCTTTTTTTGCGGTTATGCGTTCCTTCAATAATATCTTCAAGGCATCCGTCGCTATTAAACTTAATCCGTCCGCCTATAAATTTTCCGCTTATCTCTTTTACAAGCATTGATTGCGAAAATTTCAAGCATTCTTCCATATCTTTTCCGCAATAAATATCGTCTCCCATCATCACTAAAAAACGGTCTTGCAGAATATCTTTGCATAAATTCAGAGCGTAAGCGGTTCCTAAAAACTTGCGCTGCTTGACATATCTGACTTTGCGGCCTTTATATTCTTTCCCAAAATGATTTTCAATTTGCCGCGGCAAATGTCCGACAACAATGATTATCTCGCTGATTTCGTTCGGCAACTGATCTAAATTATGCTCTAATAAATTTTTTCCAGCGATGCGGATCATCGGTTTTGGTATATGATAAGTTGTCGGTCTTAACCTTGTTCCAAGCCCCGCGGCTAAAAATACTGCTTGCATAAATTTAAATAAATTTTTAATTTTTAATTTTTTATCGCCAACTCAATATCGTCTTCGCTTTCACTTTCTATAAAATCAATCTCTTCCCCTGCTGGATGAATCTCTAAAATCCTTTCGGAAACTTGAATTATCTCTTCCCATTTATACCCGAGCGATTCAAACGCTTCTCCTGAAGCAATCGGGCGCTTAAAGCCATTGGATATGATATAGACGGTTGGCGACACCGAGGAAACAATCAATTCACCGTCGCGGAATTTTAACGGCTTGCCTGTCGGATAACCGTCTAATTCTTCTTCTGAAACAGGGATTACTTTTTTATTCGCATAATTAGCTTCCATTATTTTCTTGCTCCAAATCGGATATTTTGTGTTGTCTATGACAAAAAACACTCCGCCTGTTTTTCTGTTCTGTAAAAGCGTCCCTGTCGGATAAATATCGCTTTCCGTAATCGGCTTGCCTTCTAAAAATTCGCTTAATTCCGCGTCTTCAACATCAATCACTTCTTCTGGATTAAATCCGATTTTCTTAAAAACATCCATTGAAACTATTCCTCTTTTTATATTATTCACTAATAGATAAATAGTCCCTTTTGACGAACGCAACAGCGAATAATTTGAAAATTTAATAGGATTTCCGTCTTCGTATTCTTCCAAATCATCGCTTGCGACATCAAGAACTCTGTTTAAAGAATAGCGCGAAAAAAAAGCTGATTTTGTTAAAAATGGTCGTTTTTCTCCGTTTTGGATTAAATAAATTCCGCCTTCGCCCTTTTTGCGCAAAAGCGATCCGTCTGGATATTTCTGATAATTTTCTAAATAATCTTGGCTTCCGTTTTGAAAATAATCGTCATATAATTTCCAAAAATTATAATTGCCGTAATAGACATGCGGTGTATAAGTGTATAGCGCGGCTGTCGCCCTGTTTTCCATTGTCACAATGTCAACTGTTTTTACAGGCGTATTGTCTCGCGGAATAATATAGGTCTGTCCTAATTTATATCTTTTTGAATAATAATAATCACCTGAACAAGACTCATGATATTCCTTACCTGGATATTCATTGTTTATACATTCCCTGATAAGTGATTCGTCTAAATAAGACCTGAATTGTAAATAAGAACTATTAACCTGCTTAAAAAAACTATTCCAGCGCGGATTGCATCCGCCAGCGTCAGGGCATCCGTATCCGACTGCCGCGCTTAACTGCCTTTCTGTCGGGCTGGGATCTGTGATAAGACTTTGCTCTTTTTGTAATAGCGTTAACATAAATTGAGGATTAAGTTTTGTCTCCTGCGACAGAGTATGGATTACCTCTGACGCTTGGCGCGCGTTTCCTTCTTTGTCTTCGCAGACATAATTTGCCAAATATCCGCCCTTGCTGTCTAAAAAATTCTGCACTTCGCTTTGCGTCATTGAACTGTAATTATTCATCTCCGCGTCGGAAATTATATTATTGTAATTAAATTCCGCTGAAAGCGCCGGTGAAATATTTAAGGATATCACACAAGCCGCTAAAAATAGATTTAAAATTTTTGATTTTTTATTCATAGATTTTATATTTTTATAAATTTTATTTATCATTATTTTAATTAACGAATGGCGCTAATTCTTTTGAATAAAATAATAGTAAATTTACTGTCAC
>JAGLJD010000146.1 GCA_023142625.1 Candidatus Parcubacteria bacterium
TGTTTTAAATTTTTATCATAAATAACTCCTCTTTTTGCTTTAATAGTCTCTATTTTTATTCTATTCCCCTCAGCAATGCTAAAATAATAATCGCCTTTAATAATCTGCAAGTAAAAAATTCGCAAGAATAGCGCTAAAATTAATAATAATATAAACAATAAAAATATCGCCAATCTTTTTTTGTCAATTGATGATCCGATGAAATTTTTATCATCATCGTTATTTTTATTAATGGGAATAATAGTTGAAGAATCTCCAAGAAATTGATTATTGCGATTAATTTTTTTAATTGCCTTAAAGGGCTGAAAAAAATTTTTATCTTGCATATTTTAATTTTTTAAAAAACGCAAAAAGTATGATTGCTGCCAATGAATTAAATAATATCTGCCATAATAAATCAATAAAAAAAATATCTAATGTAAATCTCATTTTTTGAAAATACAAATTATTAATTATATATTTTAACCATAACAAGGATACATTGTAAAAAATTGTAGCGATAGAACATACAACTATAAGTGAATAATATGATCGGTTTGTAAAAAAATTATTAAAAAAAAATTTTGATATTAAAATTGTAAAAGTTAAAATTAATGGAATGACAAAAATCGGATAAATAGAATAACTATTTAAAATAACAGCAAACGCAATCCACCATGCCCAAATATAACTATCATTTTTATTAAATAACAGCATTGCTGATAATAGCGATAAAAACAGTTGTAATCTATTCAGCGGATAAATTGCATTTGCAATTATTGCCAATTGCGCGGCAAATAACATAAAAAAAAATAAAAAATTAATAGAAATTTTTTTAATTTTTTTATTCATTTTTTAGAATGGTTACAATGTTCAAATTATCTATAGGTAATAGCGGCGCCAATTCAGCGCTTTGGAAAATATCATTATCGTTTTTATTGATTTTCACAATCTTGCCGACTATTAATCCCGGAGGGACAAATTTTTCAGATCCCGAAGTTACAACAATATCCCCTCTTTGAATATCTTTATCAATAGGAATTAAGTCCATTCTGATCGTTAAATTATAATTTCCGCAAACCAATCCGCTAATTTTCTCTTCATTGTTTATTGAAACCATAAATTGGCTTCTATTGTCTGTGATTAAAATTACATAAGAAATAAAATCGTCAACTTTTATTATCTTGCCGATTAAAATTCCTCTATCTTTAATAATCGGCATTCCCGCGCGCAATCCATCTTTTAGCCCTTTGTTAATTATTATTATAGATTGGTCTGCTTGATCTTTGCTTATTATATAAGCGCTCACAAAATTATCATTCTTATTATGCAAATAACCGCTATCTGACAAAAAATTAAGCGTTGCTTTTAAATTTTCATTCTCTTCTATTAAAATCTTATTTTTTTCTTGCTGTATAATCAACTGATTTTTTATTATTTTTTCAGTATCGCATAAGGCGATTTCATTATTAAAAAAAATAGAAAAAGATTTGTTAAAACGCGCAAAAAAGACGCTTATTGGTGATTGAGTTTTAATAAAAATTTTTGCAGGCCGGCTATTTGCAATTATATTATTTTTTGTTTTAAATAAAAAAATAGACAATGCTATGACTGCCAAAATAACAAATAGTTGTAATTTAATTTTTTTCTTAACGAACATTTTAATTTATTAGACATGTTTTATTAGACCTACTGCGCAATAACTGCTAAATTTACCGAATAATAGGGCTATTATTTACAAAAGACATAATATTTTTAAGCATTTTTTCGTCTTCAAA
>JAGLJD010000147.1 GCA_023142625.1 Candidatus Parcubacteria bacterium
AACGGGAATTTTTATAGCGCTGTTTATAAATTTTTCAAGCCCTTTTAATAGCGCGCCGCCGCCGCAAATTATTATTCCTTTTTGATAAATATCCGCAACAAGTTCTGGCGGAGTTATTTCTAATATAGATTTTATGCTATCTGCGATTATTGTTAAAGACCGATTTAAAGCATTTTTAATTTGAGTATTATTTAAAATAATCTCTTTCGGCAGCCCTGAAATAAGATCTCTTCCGCGTACATTCATTTTTAACTCTTTTTCTAAAGGAATTGCTGAACCAATTTTTATCTTAACATCTTCCGCTATAGTTTCTCCTAACAAAACATTGAATTCATCGCGAACCGCTTGAATTATATTTTGATCAAATTTATTTCCAGCAATATCAAGTTTTTTCCAATTAACAACCCCCTCTAAAGAGATAACGGCAATCTCGGTTATGCCGCCGCCGATATCAACTATTAAATTTCCGCTTGCGTTTTCTATCTGTAATCCAGCTCCTAAAGCCGCTATGATTGGCAATTCAATTAAAAAAACCTCTTTTACTCCTGCGGACATTACTGCGTCTTCAACCGCTTTTTTTTCAACTTCTGTAATGCCGATTGGGATGCCGATAATAACGCGCGGGCGGGATATGTTTATCAGATGATTGCTTTGTATCCGTTCAATAAAATATTTTAACATTTTTTCCGTCACTTCAAAATCTGAAACTATGCCATGCACAAGCGGCTTAATAACTTTAATATACGGCGGGATACGCCCTATCATCTTTTTTGCTTCATGCCCGACAGATATAATTTGATCTGTTTTATTATTGATAGCCACAATAGACGGTTCATTGACAATAATTCCTTTTTCTCCCGTGTGCATCAAAATATTTGAGGTTCCTAAATCAATGCTAATATTTTGTGAAAAACTTTTTTTAAAATTAAACATAAAAATGAATAAGACCGCCCTAACGGGTGGTCACCCGTTAGTGTGAAATTAAGAATAATAAATCAAAGATTTTTTTTAAACTTCAAACAAAAATTTATCTATGCAAAAAATTCTATTACTTTATCTAATTTTATAAATTCGCATTTTGCGCTATCTCGTTTTTTTATCTCCACGCTATTTTTTTCTAATGTTTTTTTACTGACAACTCCGCGACAAGGACAGCCGATTAAATCCGCGTCTGCGAATTTTTCGCCTGCGCTGCTATCCTCTCTATCGTCATATAATATTTCAATTCCCGCTTTTTTCAAATCTTGATATAATTTTTCAGCTTGGCTATTTTGATTTAACGAAATAAGATGAAATCTAAACGGCGCGACTGCTTCTGGCCAAATTATACCTTTATCATCATTAAATATTTCCGCAATCGTTGCCATTATCCTGCTCGGACCCATTCCGTAACAACCCATAATTACATCCTTTTGCTCGCCTTCTTGGCTGATATATTTAAAATTAAAAGCGTTTGAAAATTTAGTTCCTAATTTAAAAATATTTCCAACTTCAATCGCTTTTTCTTTATGCAATCTGCTATTAGCGCAATTCGGACAAATTTTTTGTTCATTTATTATCTCTTTATTAACAGCTATGCGGCAATTATCGCAGATATAAATCGTGTCTTCGCCTGCTTTTGATAATGTTTGAAATTCATGGGAATATTTAGCGAAAACTCCGCCAGACGCAAAAGTTAAGTATGTTAAATCTTTTAATCCGCATTTATCAAAAATTTTAAAATATGCATCTTGCGCTTTTTCATAATAATTATTCAAATTCTCCTCGCTAATATGAAATGAGTAAAGATCTTTCATTAAAAATTCGCGTCCTCGCAAGAGACCCGATTTTGCCCGCAATTCATTTCTAAATTTTTGCTGAATCTGATAAATATAAACAGGGAGTTCCTTATAAGAAAAGACAAATTTTTTCATCAAAGGAGTAATTATCTCTTCGTGCGTCGCGCCAAGCGCGTATTCTTTTTTATTTACGCCTTTTAATTTAAACAGAGCGTCAAAATTATCCCATCTGCCTGTCTGATCCCAAACATTCTTAGGCGTCAAGGCGGGCATTAAAATTTCCTGACCGCCGATTTTATTCATCTCTTTGCGTATAATATCGCAAATTTTATTAAGGGTCAGTAATCCTAAGGGCAAAAAAGTGTAAACTCCAGCGCTAACTTTATCAATAAAACCTGCTTTAATTAAAATTTGCGCGTTAAAACTAAGTTCGTCTTTAGGATACGATTTTACTGTTTTGGCGAATAATTGCGATTGTCTCATTTTTTTATTGATTAACTGTTTTATTGAATATTAGCAATAGAAGGATAAAAAGTCAACTCTTAATTTTTTTAAATTTTTCCAATAAAATTAAAAACGGAAAAACAACAACCGCTATAAAAATTCTTTTCAGCCGCCTTATTTTTTGCTCTGGCTGATTAAACAGCCGCCACAGCCACTCAAGCCCTATTCTTTTTATAAAAGACGGCGCTCGGCTGATTCTGCCGGTTAAAAAATCCAGCGCGCCGCCTATTCCGATCGCTATTTTTACTGATGGCATTTTAGACAGATTATAATGTATTAATTTTTCTTGATATGGCGCGCCTAAGCCGACAATTAAAATCTGCGGCGCAAAACTGTTTATCTCTTTTGTGTCTAAGTCAAAATAATCCCGCCTAACATCTTTAATTATAAATTTCAGTCGCGGATGCCTATTTTTTAAAACCGCGCCTATTTTTTGTTTTTTTGACAGCCCGTTTTTCCAGTTTAGTATACAAATTTTATAATATTTTTTTTCAGCGATATTAAAAATGTTATCCATTAAATCCGAACCCGCAATCCTTTCTTTAATTTTTGGATTAAAAAAATAAGACGCTAATATCAATCCAAAACCATCCGCTAAAGACAAATCCGCGCTATTTAAAATATCAAAAAACTCTTTGTCCTTTCTGGCCTCAACTAAAAATTCAGGGTTTATCGTCGCGATATGGCATTGCCTGCCTGAACACAAAAATTGTTCAATTTTTTCAAGTGCCTGTTTTTTTGTTATGCTGTTAATTTTTACTCCTAAAATTTTTATTTCGCGCATAAATAATTTTTTAAAATAAAACTGTCTTTTCTCTTTTTATTCTAAACAGCCCTCGCAAAAACCCCCGTTCGCAAGAATTCGGGGGTTTTTCATTTTTATTAACTAATTTTTTTATCTCTTATTTTTTTATCTCTTATTTTATTATCTGTTTTAAATTCTTGACCAAATGAACGATCGCGCAATTAGTAATTAGTCAAGAAATGAATAACCCCGCAGCAAGCTG
>JAGLJD010000148.1 GCA_023142625.1 Candidatus Parcubacteria bacterium
CTCCAATTTTATCTTTTCCGAATATTTCCATCATCAATTTAGTATAGGTACCTTTGCCGGAATTTTTTTTACCCAAAAAATAAACAATAAAAGTGTTATTGTTAAAGTATTTTTTAAGTTTCTCAATTTCTTTTCCCGCCTTTTTTTGAAAATATTCCCGCCTTTCTTCTGTATTTGATAGATTGAATGTTTTTGCTAATCTTTCTATTTTTGTTTTTGATAATGATAATGGAAAATCTTTTTTGCAATGAATCATAAATTTATTTCAAAATTATTTTTTTAAAAATTTATCTGTTTTTTCTAAAATTATTTTCTTTAAGCCCTGAATGCAATAGAATAGATCTGAAAGTTCCGTGAGGAATCTCTTTTTTAGTCGTCTTTACAATAACCGAACGAGTCGGGCTTCCTGTTTTGCGAAATTTAGCATGGCTTCCTTTCTGGGAAATAAAAACAAAACCGTTAGAATTAAGAGTTTTGATTACAAGTTTTAATTTAATTGGACTAGGCATATTCTAATACGGATGGAATAATATCCAGACGCTCCACTTTTACTGCTTTTGATATTGGCATATCTTCAAAATAAAGTTCTAGCGCTTCTTGCAGGCTTTCCAATGCCTCCTTTTTAGTATCCCCAAAACTGGATATAACGGTGTTTAAATTCCATGCTACGAAATATTTGTCTTCTTTCCAAACCGCATTTTTTAAATTTATTTTTTGCATATTATTAGACTTGCCGCATAATTAGTTTTGCGGCAAGTTCATTTATTTTTTTAAAAATTTATTTATTTTTTCCAAAACTTGCGCCGGAGTTAAATCCGCTTTTACTAAATAATCAACAGCCCCTTCTTTCTTGCCCCTAATTACATCTTCTTCCTGTTTAAGATTCGTTAAAAAGAACACAGGAATATTTTCAGTGGCTTTATTGCTTTTTAATTTTTTTAATACTGAAAAACCGTCCATTTCCGGTAAAATTATGTCAAGCATAATAATATCAGGTTTGGTTTTTATTGCAAGTTTATAGCCAGACAAGCCGCTATTAGCTTGAGTAACTTTATAACCAAATTCCGCAAACTTTAAAGAATACATTTCTGTTAGCATTTTATCATCTTCTACTAAAAGAATTTTTTTTGACATAAATAATAAAATTAAATTATAATTATTTCATTTTTTTATTTCCACACTTTTTATTTTCTTGCTTTTTATTTATATAATTCATTACGCTCTTAATCATTTCGCCGATCATAAATAGATGCGAAGCCGAACTCCCCAGTTTATCTTTAACTAATTTTACTAAATCGTCAATTTTTTTTGTTATGTCGTTTATTTTATCAATAGAAGAGCTAATATCCCTTATAATTTTAATAAGATAGTAAAATAGCCACACAAAACAGAATGTTAGCAATAAAACAGAAAAAGACAAAACTATAAACAAAAGGTCTTTGCTTGTTTCTAACATATATTTAAAATATTTTTAAAATTAAAACAATATTTGCGTATGTTGTTTTAATTCCAATTTATCTTTATTTAAAGAATAAAAATATTGAAATAGCCACAAAAATAATGATACCTATTCCGATACAGAACAGTAGGTTCATATCTTTTTCTGCAGAAGTCTCTTCTTTTTTGCGACTAGGAAAAATAGACATAAAATATTTATATTAAAAATTAAAAACAATTTTAATAAAATTATTATTCATTAATATTTATTATACTAAACTTTTTTAGAAATAGCAAACAGTTCTATTGTTGACAGCGCGGCTATCAAAAGCAGCATATTCCACCAGCTCAAAATTTTCTGGCTTTGCAGCGCCATGCTTATTGTTATCAATAGCGAGAACAGAATAGCTTGGCGGAAAGAGATAATAATTTGGCGGAAAAGAATTTTGTTTTTCACGAAAATTTTTCTTATTATTGAATTGATAATAGTGGATATGCCAATCAAAGACAGAAACATGCTTAAATAAAAAAATGCAAAAATTAAAACGCTCGCTTCGTTTGGATTTACTGAAAAAATTATTATAGTTAACGCTGATCCGCAAAGAATGGTTGAAAACAGTATTAATAAAATATAAAAGCGAAACGACATAGTTGTAAGCTTAAAATTATTATTTTAGGATATATATTATTATATCACCTATATTTGTTTTTGTCTCTTTTGCCATTATAACAGAATTTTTAATTTTTTTCAACATAGCGCTGCTGTCATAATTTTTAATATGCCGCGCAATATCAATTTTTTTATTTTTTGCGGTTTTAAGAGAATTATTGTCAACTATAGCTCC
>JAGLJD010000149.1 GCA_023142625.1 Candidatus Parcubacteria bacterium
AATATTTTTTTAGCGATATTGTTGATTATCAAAAAACCATCACCGATCTTGCGAAAAAATTACCCAATGAAATCAAACTATACAAAGTTGTTAATTTGATTATTGGAACTTTAATAAATACAATAAAATTAAATAGCGCTGGCGTATTGCTGTTTAACAGTAAAACTTCTAAATATGAAATAATTAAAACGATCGGCTTTGATAAAAAAAACGGGATTAATTTGATTACAAATACTTTTTTAATCAATTATTTAAAAAATCATAAACAATTAGTCGCAGCACAAGAACTGGAATTTTTAAAAGAAGTAGCTGAAACAAAAAAAGAAAGGACTGAATTAAAAAAATTAGCGAAAGATATGGATCGCATTGAAGCTGGTTTATGCCTGCCGCTTTTCTCCGCTGACAATTTAATCGGAATTATTGTTTTGGGGAATAAACTTTCAAATGACGCTTACAGCAAAGAAGATTTAGAAATGCTAGAAATTGTCGCTAATCAAGCATCTATTTCTATTTACAACGCGCGGCTTTATAAAGAGGTTCAGGACTTTAATAAAAATTTGCAAAAAAAAGTCAATAAGCAAACAAAAGACATTAAAGATAAAACCGAGCGGCTGCGCAAACTTTTAACTATGCGCAGCGAATTTTTAAACATTACTTCGCATCAACTTAGAACCCCTGTTTCGGCGATCAAAGGAGTTCTTAGTATGATACAAGAAGGGTCAATGCCGAAAGAAAAAGAAAAAAGGTTTTTGAATTTGGCTTTTCAGCGCACAGTAAAATTAAATGAGATTATTAACGATATTCTTGACGCGTCGGCGATAGACAGCGGCAAATTTGACATTCAATTTGATTCTATCTCAATTGAACAAATGCTTAAAGAAATCTATAATGAAAAAAATCAAGATAATTTGAATAAAAAAATAAAATTTATTTTAAATCTGCCTAAAAAACCTCTTCCTAAAGTATTCTCTAATAAAAAATATTTAAGGCACATTCTGCTTAATTTAATCAACAACGCATTTCAATATACTATCAAAGGATCTATTGTAATCAAAGCTGAAACAGAAAAAAATAAAATCATTATTAAAATTATTGACACTGGTATCGGCATAGGCAAAGACGATATTCCAAAACTATTCCAAAAATTCGGAAGGGCAAAAAACGCAATTAGCACTTATACTGACGGATCTGGATTAGGGCTGTTTATTATTAAAAAAATTATTAACGAACATGAAGGCGCGAAAGTATATATTGAAAAAACGGAAATTAACAAAGGCAGCACTTTTGTTTTAGAATTTCCAATAACTAAATAAATTTTTAAAATGGACGAAATAAAAAAACCGTCCCGCAATGCTGCGGAGCGGTTTTTTATTTTATTTTGATAAAATCTTGTTTAGATTTTTAAATCATCAACCATATCTGTGTCAACTTTTTCTTCTCTTTTTTCAAATTTCCTGTCGCTTCCTTCCGGCTCTTCGATTTTAAAGTTGATGCGAGAATTATTTTTAGCGCCAATCACTTTTAATAAAGTGCGGATGGCTTTTGCTGTATTTCCCTGCCTGCCGATGATATAACCCATATCATCTTTATGGATTTTTA
>JAGLJD010000015.1 GCA_023142625.1 Candidatus Parcubacteria bacterium
GAGACTATAAAAATAATTAAAATTATTTTTATGACCTCAGAACATTTTTCATCCCTTTGATAAATTTATTTTCAGAAAAATCGCGCGCGCGGATTTCGCAATCCTCACGCATTAAGAGCGCTTTCTGTCCATTTAATTTATTGACAGCGCTAATAATATCTTGAATTTTAAAATCTTGCCTTAAGAGCAGGCCTGTTTTTTGATGTATGATTGTCTCTTTTAATCCTGCTTCGTCAACGCCTATTATCGGCTTGCCGGCAGACATTGATTCCACCTGTGTCATTCCAAAATCTTCACGCAAAGGAATATATATAGTTGCCAAGCAGTTGCCTAATAAATTTAAAAGTTTTTCATCGCTAATCCAGCCGAGTATTTTTATATTATCGCGTCCGCGCGCCATTCGTTTGATTTTATCGAGTTCGGGACCGCCAGAAGCGACAATCAGTTTTTTGTCAGGCATCTTTATAAAGGCCTCTACTATTTTATCAACTCTTTTAGTGTCGTAAAGGCGAGCCCAAGAAAAATAATAATCGCCTTGCTCAATCCATCTAAATTTTTCAATATCGCATGGCGGGTTAACGATTTTGGAATCAAGATCTAAATATTTTTTAATTCTATTTTGCACAGTTTTAGAATTAGCGATCAAGATGTCCATTTTTTTCGCGTAATATTTAAATCGCGGACGGTTTATCGCGGCAAAAATTTTGAATATTTGCCGCTTAAAAAATTTATACTCTTTTAATCGCAGTTGATAGTTGTCATAAAGGTGGCGTGGCGGAGTATGAATGTAGGCGACATTAATTTTATCTTTAGCGTTGCGAATTGCGGATAGGCAGTCTCCGCTGTAAATCACAATATCATAATCCTTTAAAAATTTTGTTTTAAGAATAAACGAACTTTGCACCTTTAAATAGCGAAATCCAGGAATATGCGAAAAACTTCCATCAGTTGTCAGTTCAATGGTTTTAATGCCGTGGTCGCGCGGATTAAAGGCGTCGGGAGTTATAAAAGAGGTCGCTATGTCAGAGTTAAGGGCTTTCGCTAAAGTTATAATAAGCCGCTCTCCGCCGCCTTTATACAAAAAATAGTCTTGCAGAATAATAATTTTTTTGTTTTTTAAGTCCATACTAACAGAATACCCAGTTTTAATTTTTTTAGCAAATTTAAAATTACGCGTTTTAATATTCTTGTGATATAATACAAGTAATTTTATAAAACATTTTAAAGTTTGAAATATGCACGACCTTATTATTATCGGCGCTGGACCGGCTGGCTATGCGGCGTCAATTTACGCTTCGCGCTATAATCTTAAAAATTTAATTATAGGCAAAGAGATGGGAGGGCAGCTCAGCGAAGCGTATATGATTGAGAACTATCCGGGTTATATCAGTATTCTCGGGCGGGATTTAATGGAAAAGTTCAAGGAGCAATCCGAATATTTTAGAGCTGAAATCATGAACGGAGAAGCGGTAAAAGTAGCGAAAAAGGACAACGGTTTTTTAGTAATTGATAAAAACGGACAAGAGCGAGCCGCATCCGCTATTATTATTACCGCGGGACTGTCTTATCGCAAATTAGGAATTGTCGGCGAGGATGAGTTTGTCGGCAAGGGCGTTTCTTACTGCTTTGTATGCGACGGACCTTTTTTTAAGAACAAGAGGGTTGCTGTTTTGGGCGGAGCGAATAGCGCGGCAATGGCGGCTGACTATTTAGCGAAAATTTGCCGTAAAGTCTATATGATTTTTCGCAAGGAAGAGATGACAGCCAGCCCGATTTGGCGAGAAAGAGTAAAAAATAATCCAAAAATAGAATTAATAAACAGAACGAATGTTGTTGAGATGCAAGGAGAGCAGCTGCTTGAAAAAATTATTTTAGATAATCCGCATAAAAATAGCAAAACCCTTGCGGTTGACGGGGCATTTATTGAAATCGGCTCTGTTCCTAATATTGATTTAGCGCAAAAACTGAATATAAAAATTAACAAAGCAGGATATATAAAGGTGGATTCAGGGCAGGCGACAAGCATTAAAGGCGTTTTTGCCGCAGGCGATATCACGGACGGTTCAAACGGATTGCGGCAAGTCATAACCGCGGCGTCCGAAGGCGCGATAGCCGCCGCTTCGGTTTATGAGTATTTGAAAAAGTGATTTTTTGTTATTTTATTTTTATGGTATAATGAAAAAGTCAAAAGCCAATTTTTAGTTTTTTATTTTCATTTCTAATTTATTTTTAAAATAGCCTTGCCGCGCAATTAGTTCCGCAACAAGTCTAACAAAAATATGCAAAAATCAATCTTTTTAATTTTAATTCTCGCAGTGATAATAACAGGCGGCGTAATAGTTCTTTTTTTAAGCCTCTTTTTTGAGGCGGATCTGACTGTTAATTTCAATGAGCCGGCTGTTAATTTAAATATTAATGAAAATAAAAACATCAATACGGATGTCAACAGCAATATTAATGATAATTTGCCGATAAAAATTTATCACATCAACGGAATTATTAAAAGAATAGAAGAAGACAGAATGTTTGTTGATGCCATTGTTTTAACGGGCAAAACCTTAAATCCAAACCAAGAAGGAGCAACAGAAATTGTGGAAGTGGCGATTAGCCCGACTGTTAAAATTACCAAACTGATTTTTGTAGCCAAAGAAGGCGGCAAGAGTTATACTCCTAATATTATAAACATTAAACTGTCTGATTTAAAGATAGGCGATAAAGTGGAAGTTATCTCAAGTTCAGATATTAAAGGAAAGGATAGTTTTCCCGCGGCAACAATCCAATTGATACAGACTTCAATTAAGTAATTTAAAAATTTTTTATAAGTTTACCAATTTTTTTTGTCGCGTCGGGGTTGGTTAGCTTATAAACATTTTCGCTTAACTGTTTTTTTAAGTAATTATTAAATAGCAGTTTTTTTATATTTTCCGCCAAAATTTTGGCGGTTATTTTATTTTGGTCTAAAACTATGGCAGCTTGAGCGCTTTTAAACAATTCAGCGTTTTCTTCTTGGTGGCTGTCAGGAATAGGGATTAGAATAGACGGTTTTTTCAAAAAGGAGATTTCGCTTAACGATCCGATTCCGCATCGCGAAACAACAATATCGGCGAGTTCGTAGGCGTTCGCCATCCGCTTGATATTTAAAAATTCAAAATATTTATAATTCGCAATTCGCAATTCGCGGCTTGGCATCTTCCCTTTTCCAGCGATATGAATTATCTGGCAAAATTTTGTTAATTCGCTCGCGGCTTCCCAAATTAATCTGTTGATTGCCATCGCGCCTGTCCCGCCTCCAACAATCAACACCGTCGGTATGTCATTTTTTAAGTCAAAAAAACTTTCGACTTTCGACTTTCGACTTTCGACTCGCAGGCTTCGCCTGCAAGGGTTTCCAGTCCAAACCGTTTTTTTTACAGGATAATCTTTTAAAGATTTTTTAAATCCGACAGTAATTTTAGCGGCAAATAGAGTTACAATTTTATTTGACAAAGTAGGTTTTATGTCCATCTGGTGAATTAGAGACGGAATTTTTAAAAGCCGACCCGCAAAAATTACGGGAACGCTCACAAAACTTCCTGCTGACAGAATAGCGTCTGGCTTAAATTTGCGGATAATAAAAAATGATTGGACAAATCCAACCAAAATAAAAACAGGGTCTATAAAATTTTGCCAGCTAAAATATCTTCTTAGTTTTCCGTTCGCGACAGCGCTAAATTTAATATTCTCTTTTTCTACCGCTGTTTTTTCAGGTCCTTTTTTAGTTCCGATCCATAAGTATTCATTTTTTTCATTTTGGTTTTTCCAATAATCAACCATCGCGAGCAGCGGAGTCACAGACCCCATTGTCCCGCCGCCTGTTAATAAAATTTTCATATTTTTAAAATTCAAAATGTCTTTGCGAGGAACCGAACGAGCGTAGCGAGAGAGAGCGACGAAGCAATCTCATTATTTACGCAAAAAGCATATTTAGTATTTTATATTAAAATTTGATAATAAGCTTGCGGATGATCGCAGGAAGGGCATTTTTTAGGCGCTTCGCTGCCGGCATGAGTATATCCGCATTCGCGGCAGACCCAAACAGTTTTTTCGTCCTTTTTAAATACAGTCCCTGACTCTATTGCGGTTAGCAGTTTTTCATACCTTTCTTTGTGGTGTTTTTCAGCCTTTGCGATCGCGCGCAATCTGTTGGAGATATTAATCAATCCTTCCTCTTCGGCGATTTTGGCAAATTCAGGATACATTTTTTTATATTCATAATTTTCTCCAGCGATCGCCGCTTTTAAATTTTCAGCTGTGCTGCCGTAAACCGTCGGCGCTTCTGCTTCTATTTTGATCGTTGATAAATTTTTATCATTCTGCTTTTTCAATTCTTGAATATGCTCAAACAGCCTCTTGGCATGAGTTTTTTCCTGCTCGGCTGTTTCCATAAATATTGCCGCAATCTGTTCAAATCCTTCTTTTTTAGCGACTTTTGCGTAAAATGAATAACGATTTCTCGCCTGCGATTCGCCGATAAACGCTTTTGTTAAATTTTGAATTGTTTTTTTCATACTTTTTAAATTAATATTTTAATATTATGATTTACCTGCAATGCTCGGGGACAGGGAGTCGCCATATCATCCGATATGGCGCCCCGTTGGATAACGGGGCGAACCCCGATTTACAGGATCCCCGCTCAATAATAATTTGTCTGCAATGCTCGGGGACAGGGAGTCGAACCCCGATTGCCTGGACCAAAACCAGGTGTCCTACCATTAGACGATCCCCGAATAATTAAAATTACACAATCTTTCCTCCAAACATATCTAATGCCATATCTACAGCATCTTCTTTTTTGTCATCAGTTACAGACCTAATTTCTTTAATTTTATATCCCATTTTTTCCGCTTCGTCTTGAGTGATGAATTTCACCAAAACGTCTGCTTTTAAAATTTCTGCTGTTGCTTTTTCAATAATTGATTTGTTTTCAATTTTTTTAAGCTTATCTTTGTGAAAGGAATATTTGCATGATATTATAATTTCATTTTTTTTAACCTCAATTGGCTGGCATGTTTTTAAAAAAGCAGTTAGCGAATGGTTATAGGACTTCATTTCTTCTAAAATATCCTGCCACTCAAGATTAACTGTGTCTAAAGTAATCTTGTTGGAATTATTTAGTTCTGTCTTATTTTCATTAGCGCCGGTTTTATTATCTTCTGTTTCCTCTTCTTTTTCGAGGCGCATACTTTTCTTTATAAAATTCTGGGATTGCTTAACTGATGAAGAAACTTTGTCTGTAATTTTTTTTATTGGTTCTTTAATTTTGTCATTATAGTTTGTATTTGCCTTATCTGTCAAGGATTCTTTGTCAGCGATATTAATTTCAGCGATCGCAAGTTCTAAGGGAAGTTGTTGAATTATTGAGGATTTAATTTCTTCTTTGCTTTTAATAAACGCGCGAATCATTCCGAGTATTTGCGAAACGGATGTTTTTTGCGATATGGCTTCAAGTTCCGCTATTTGTTCTTCGGTCATTTCGGAAGAAAAGTTTTCCTTTATCTCCGGGCTAATTTTTAGGAGCATTAATTTTCGGCAATATTCTATTAAAAATATACTGAACTGTTCCAAGTCGTAACCGTCGTCCGTTATTTTATTTATGTAATCAATCGTTTCACTGTATTTTTTTTCAACAATTAGTTCAATTAATTTTACCGCTACCGAAATATCGGCTATCGCTAAAATCGTTTGAACTTCTTTTAGGGTTATGTCGTCGTCTTCTAAGGATAGTATTTGTCCAAATAAGCTTTCGCTGTCGCGGAGTCCTCCGTTGGAATTTATAGCAATGAAATCCAAAACGCCTTTTTCCACTTTTACTTTTTCTTGTTTCGCAATTTTTTCCAAGCGCTCTTTTATTTCAAAAACTTTAAGTCGTCTAAAATCAAATCGTTGGCATCTCGAAATTATAGTTGCTGGAATTTTATGTATTTCGGTGGTAGCCAAAATAAATATGGCATGCTTTGGCGGTTCTTCTAATGTTTTAAGCAGAGCATTAAATGCTCCCCTGCTTAGCATATGAACTTCGTCAATTATATATACTTTATATTTTCCGGAAGTCGGAGAGAAATTTATCTTCTCTATAAGATCTCTAATTTTATCAACTTGGGTATGTGTTGCCGCGTCAATTTCTATCAAGTCTAAAAATTTATTATCATTTATATTCAGGCAATTTTCACATTCATTGCACGGCTCGCCGCTTTTTGGATTTTTACAATTTACGACTTTGGCCAATATTCTCGCTATCGTAGTTTTTCCTATTCCCCTTGGCCCAGAAAACAAATAAGCGTGAGCGATCTTCTCACGCCTCACGGCGTTTTTAAGCGTCTTCACAATGTGCTCTTGTCCAACAACTTCTGAAAAATTCGTCGGCCTATATTTTCTATATAAAACTTTTGACATTTTAGTATAACAAATTATTTTAAATCGTTAAACTCAAAACTTAATTGTCATTGCGTTTCGCTATCGCTCAACTTTATTTCTCGCAATGACAGTCCATAATTTTAATTCTTATATTCTCAAGTCATCTGAAATCTTATCATCCTTATCTTCGTCAAACCTCGCTTCTTTTTTTATTTCTTCAATATCAGGAAGCCATTCATCCTCCATTGATTCTTGATTTGAATCCTCTTCTTGTTTATTTCTATTACCTAAATCTTCCGTCTCGTCATTTTCAAAATCTTCAACTTCCTGTGATTTTATATCTTCCGCATTATCGTTTTGCGTATCACTTTCTTCCACGTTATTCATTTCTGAATCTATTATGTCATTGTTATTTTCTTTTTCATTATCCATTACTGCTTCAATCGCGGCCCATTCGCTTATTTTTTCTTTGGGAATAACCAAAGTTATCTCATCGCCTTTTTTTGCTTTAAAATATGTGAGTGAAGCTAAGAGAACTTTATATTTTTTTCCCTCTGACAAAACATAATTTTTGCCATTATCATCGTTTATAACGGTGCCAATTATTTTTTTTCTGTCAATTGGGCTAATTTGTTTATACAAAAATAATCCGTCTTCAGTTA
>JAGLJD010000150.1 GCA_023142625.1 Candidatus Parcubacteria bacterium
TCCAAAAATATCCGTCTTTGTCGCGGAACGCCACATCTCCGGCAAAATAGGCGCCTTTAATCTGCTTCCAATAAGTTTTTAAATATCTCTCAGGATTGTTGAAAATTGTTCTAATCATTGCCGGCCATTGATTTCTGATAATCAAATATCCGCCCTTGCCTACTGGAACTCGCTTCCCTTTTTTATCAACAACATCAGCGATTATTCCAGGAAACGGCTTCGCAGCAGATCCGGCTTTAAGAGGCGCGCAAGGAAGCGGCGTAATCATATTCATTCCTGTCTCTGTCTGCCACCAAGTATCCATAATCGGACACCGTTTTTTGCCGACATTTTTATAATACCATTTCCACGCTTCCGGATTTATCGGCTCGCCGACAGATCCTAAAATCCGCAAACTTTGCATTTTATATTTTTTTGGCCATTTGTCGCCGTATCTCATCATCGCGCGAATTAAAGTCGGGGCTGTATATAAAACATTTACCTTGTATTTTTCAACAATTTTCCAAATCCTGTCCGGCTTTGGCATATCAGGCACGCCTTCATACATTACTGTCGTTATTCCCGCCATCAGCGGTCCGTAAATAATATAACTGTGCCCAGTAATCCAGCCCGGGTCTGCGGTGCACCAAAAAATTTCATCGCCCTTTAAGTCAAAAACCCATTTAATCGTGCGCAAAACTCCGACTGCGTATCCGCCGTGCGCGTGGATTACGCCTTTCGGCTTTGAAGTCGTGCCTGAAGTGTAAAGCACGAACGCCGGATCTTCTGAATCCATTTCAACGATTTTTGCCTCTGTCGGCTGCCCTTTAACAAAATCGTGATACCAGACATCCTTTGCTTTATTAAAAGCGACTTTCTCTTTATTATTTTTTACAACAATCACTTTTTTAATTGATCGGCATTTTTTAACCGCTTCGTCCGCGATGGCTTTTAGGTTGATTATTTTTCCGCGTCGAAAACTCCCGTCCGCGGTGATTAAAATTTTCGCGCGCGCGTCTTTAATCCGCCCCTCCAAAGCGCCAGATGAAAATCCCGCGTAAACGACCGAATGCATCGCTCCGATTTTTAAGCAGGCAATCATTGAGATTGCGATTTCTGGAACATTCGGCATATAGATCGCTACCCTGTCGCCTTTTTTTACGCCTAATCCGCGCAAACCGTTAACAACTTGATTGACTTCGTCGTATAATTCGCGATAAGTATATTTTCTTTTTCTGCCTGTTTCATCTTCCCAAATTATCGCCAATTTTTTGCCGTTCCCTTCGTCAATATGCCTGTCTAATACATTATAAGCTAAGTTAAATTTTGCGTTAGTGAACCATTTATAAAACGGCTTTTTGCTTTTGTCTAAAACTTTATCCCATTTTTTAAACCAAACCAAATCATTTGCCGCTTCCGCCCAAAACGCTTCTGGATCTTTTTCCGCTTTTTTTAAAGTTTTTTCGTAATCCTTAACATTAGCGTTCGCTAAAATTTTTTTAGAAGGATGATACTTTTTTTGCTCGCTTAATAAAACTTCTGTGAGTTCCCTATTTTTTTTAGCCATAAAAAAATTTCTTAAACCGTAAAATATCATAAATAATTATTTTACGATTTAAAATTAAATATTAAAATTTATTAATATTATACATTATTATTTCCAATCTTTCAATCCCGCAAAAACTAAAAATAGTTGATCCCTTCGCGCTTAAGCTGTTTTCTAATCTCTAAATAATTAGGGACAGTTTTTGCGACTAAATTCCAAAATTTTCGCGAATGGTTAAATTCCTCTAAATGGCACAATTCGTGAACTATAATATAATCCGCAATATATTCTGAAAGAAACAATATTTTGTAATTAAAATTCATATTGCCTTTTATTGAACAGCTGCCCCATCTTGTTTTTTGATTTCTAACGCTTATTTTATTAAATCTAAAATTATAGATTCTATTAAGGTGAACAACTTTTTTGTTCACAAATTCAAAAGCGGCGGCTTTATGCTTTAAATAATTTCCGCTGCTGTCTTTAAATGAACCTCTTTTGAATTTTTTAAAATATTCCAATTTTAACAAAATCCAATCCGATTTTTGCGCGATAAATTTTTCAACAATACTCTCGCTTAGCCCTATCGGCTTTGTCACCACGAAACTGCAATCGCAATAAACCGTCAAGCGCATCCTTTTCGACCGCTTGCTTATTTTTAATATATATTCTACTTTATTATTTTGCAATTCAACGCAACGATATTGCTTAATGCAAATCTGCTTTTTCATAATTTAATTTTACTAAAAATCCAAATTTTTATTTTTAAGTCTATTTGTATTCCAATATGTGAGTGAACTTATTCATAAAAACAGCCCCGCCACAGTTTGAAAAACTGAGGCGGGGTATTTATTAAAATTTATTTTTCCGCTTTTAACTTCTCTAATTCTTCTTTCAACATCTTTTCCGCTTTTCTGTCTTTTTCGTCAAAAATCGATTCTTGCTTAATTGTAGAGCCAGCAAAAACATGGATAAAAATATGCTTTTCTTTCTCGGTATCTGAAAGATTTCTAAATACTTCTTTGGAAATTATTTTTATTAAATCAGTAAAATTTAATATTTTTCCCACTGCTTTCATTGATGTAAGTAATTCTCTATAAAGCAGTATTTTCTCTTTTCTAATCTCCTCCGCTTCTTCAACTGTGTATATTTCTGTCTGATTTTCCTCCTCTAGCAAATTTTCTATTTTATTTTCAATTGTTTCCATAAATTTTTTGTTAAAAATTATTTTTATTTATTATATAATGATATTGTATTATAGTCTTGACGCTTTCTCAATTCTTATCTTTCCGCCTTGCTCTAAAATTACCGTGTCGCGCCTGTTTATTTTTCCGCGAATTAAATAATTCGCCAAAGTATTATCAACGCTCTCTTGTATCACTCTTCTTAGCGGTCTGGCGCCGAACTTTGGATCAAATCCGCGGCGCGCTAATTCATTCACAACGGCTTCCGGCACTCGCAAATTTATCCCCTTGCTTGCCAACCTTTGTTCAACTTTTTTAAGCAGCAATTTAGCGATAGATACGACTTCGCTCATATTAAGCGGCTTAAAAACAATCACTCCGTCAAAACGGTTTATAAATTCAGGCGCGAAATAAGATTTTATTTTTTCATTAATTAACTTTTCTCTTATATGCTCAATCTTCCAATTCTCTTTTATCTTTTCTTGAATAAAATAAGTTCCAGCATTAGAAGTCGCGATTAAAATAACATTTGTAAAATTGACCGTCCT
>JAGLJD010000151.1 GCA_023142625.1 Candidatus Parcubacteria bacterium
AAATATCCCCATTTTTCTGATTTGCCGTAAATTATAATTTCGGCGATTCCGTTTCTATCTTTTTGAAAATTTACAATTTGAATTTTTAAAACAGAATTTTTAGGCACAATTCCGGGAGTAAAAAATATTCCGTTCGGACGGCTGGAACTTATATGTGCTTCGGGCGTTTTTAAATAAACATTCTGGCTTCCGTCTCCTAAAATATATTTATAATTAATATAATGATTAATATTTCGCAATGTTTTTGCGCAACGATAGCCCGAAATCGGATTTATTCCGTATTCTTCTGTTTTAAATTCTAATTCGTCGCACAATTCTATTCTGTCGGAAAGAATATCTCCATCGCGATAATAATCTGGCGCTATCATCTGCAAAGGCGCGGCAAAAATCGGCATTGCGAATAACGATAGAATAAAAATTGTGAGAATTTTTTTAAACATAATATTTAAATTACAGAATGTTAAAATTCCTATCTGTCTTTGCGAGGAGTTGAACGAGTGAAGCGAGTGAGGTGCGACGAAGCAATCTCATTACTAAACGGAATTATAGTTTGCTCTTTTTAGTAATGAGATTGCTTCGGTCGCTATCGCTTCCTCGTAAAGACAGAGCTATTAAACCTGCTCTTCGTGTTCGCTGAATTTTTTCTGCAAGAATATTACCAGCGGCGTAATTATCACTATTAGTAAACCGAGGATAATATAGATCGCGGCATTCTCATATTGGTCAATAATATATCTTCCTAACTCGCCAAGCAGGTGAAACAGCATCCAAAACGCGAAAACCACATAAGCCCACATCGCGACTTTTAAATGCGCTTTTTCACCCTTAATGTTAACCATATAATAGAACAGAATCATCAGCAAAAAAATCGGGATGATAAAAGCGGAATGGATTAAAATCTTGTAAGTTATATAGCGGCTCTTGTCGTCGGTCGCGTAATATATTTGAGTTTTAGAAACGCCAGAACTTTCATAAGAATACTTTAATCTGTTTGACTCTTGATAATCCATTCTTTCGCCTGTATATTTAATCGCTGGATTAGCAACGCGGTTTAAGTCAAAAATTATTCTCTCGCCTAAAAGAATAACAACAAAAGCCAAAACGATTGTTAAAATTACGCTCACGGCTGATATTCTTTTTCTGCGCCTTGGCGCTGGCGCAGCGCTTCGCGGAGCAGTCCGCGCTAAAATGTCTTCTGGCATAAATTTTGCGGTTAATAGCTATTTGTTAGATAAATCTATTATACAAAACAAACAACCACTAATCTTTTTTATAAAATTGATAAATTAAAATTGGAAACAAAATAATTAAAAATAAAATTGATAAAGTTATTATAATATAAAAAAATGTTTTTGACTTCTGCATATCAATAATTATGTCAGAATTCTTTTCGGCATCCCTAAAAAACAGGTCGCTGTCCATCTCGCTGTATTTCATATAACGAGATAATTTTGTTAAATAATATTTGTCTTCTTTCACTTTAATCCACGGCTCGCCATTATCGTTAAACGCTAAGTTCTCAATTACTTTTTTATCTGTCCACGCCGCGTATCTTGTTTGAAATCCGGGAAGAACCTGCTCTTTGTCCGGCGTAAAAATATATAATTCAATTCCAACCTGCGACGGTTTGTTGTAATTTGTGATTTTCGGCGAATTTGAATTATAATAATTTAATTTTTTTACAATTGATTTTTTATTAAGATAATTTAAATTTTCATTAAAAGACGCAAACATTATTGTTGATTCGTCAAAATAAAATTTTTTAGCAGATCCTAAATTAAAACGATCATTTTTTTGCTCATCATCTGTTTTATAAACTGAGGATATTTTTATTCCATCAACATAAATACTCTTTGATGGATTATTAAATTTAGATCCTCCTATATAAATTTGTTTATTGACATTTTTATCATCAAACACTTTTGGAATAACTTTATTTGACGATTGCGCAATAGGTAATAAATTTCCGTTAAAATAAAATTTAGGAACTTCACCATGTTTCCAACTAACTGCCACATTATTCCATAAATTTGAAAAATCTAATTTTCTACCAGAAAAACCTGCATTCCATACAATTGGCTTAGAATTCCCAAAAGGTTTATCGTAAATATAATATAATTGCAACATTCCTCCTTGGGCGCCAAAATAAAAATAAGGATCGCTTTCGTTTTTATTGCTAACTGTTAAAAATATTGCGTTTGCTTGTTCATTGTCTTTTTGATCAATTTTAACAATCATTTCAATCGTCCCCTCTTGCGCGTTAAAATCGTTTGAATAAAAAGATATTTTTTCATTTTTATTTATCTCTATCGCTTTATCCGTTTCTAATATTCCATTAATATAATTAGGCTTATTCTCTCTTGGCGATGGCTCTTCTATCACTGATGAAATTTTCAATGGATAAACTGGACGGTTTGTTAAAAATTTAAACTGCAACGGGATTAAGCTACCGCTCCACATATCCTGATCCAAATTTTTTCTAACATCTTTGCTAATTTTTACAGCGGTAAAAAACCACTTATTTTGAATATAACTGTCTAAAATGTATGAATACTGTTTTGGAAAATGATAGCCATTTTCATTAAGCCAATCAGCTAAGGCGTCTTTGTCGTCGGCGGCTAAAACAGCGATGTCGTAATATTCTATTTTTTTCTCTTCTAAAACATGCACTAACTCCATGTTCTTCTCCGAAATTAAATCTAATCCAAACCCTGCTGCCCTTGGATAATTTTCTTGTATCTCTGTTAATTCACGCAATGCCGTAAAAATTTCTTTTGACGATTTTTCAACTTCTGGGCGCGAAGGGGTTGGCACAACCCATGCGAAATCATCAGTGTCTCCTTTAAATGAAACTGATATAATTAATGTTTCTAATCCGTCCTCAAAAAAAATAACCGCCTTTTGATCTGTTTCAAAAATATAGCGGTTAGGCGGCGCAATCATCATACCGTCAGCGAAAATAACCGATGGAACTAAAATCGCAAAAATGTTAATTAAAATAAAAAACTTTTTAAACATAAAATTAAATGACTATTTTTAATAAATTTATTATAAGTATAGCATAAATTAAAAATTATTTCATACTCTTGTACTCCATTAAACTCAAAAACGCTGTCGGCATTGAAGTTCCTAATCCGCAAAAGCTTGTTTTTTGCATATTTATTAAAATCTCTTTCATTAAATCCCAATTGATATTTTTACTATTCAGCATCTCTTTGACACGATAGATTCCCTCTCGGCAAGGGACACATTTTCCGCAATTTTCATTTACATAAAAGTTAATCCATTTTTTCATCAGTTTTATAGTGTCTGTTTTGTGATCATAAACAACAATCGTCCCAGCTCCGCAAACAGGTCTTTCTAAATCTTTTTCCGCTAAAATTTCCCCGCAAGCGCCTCCGCCGACCTGAACAAAAAATTTGTTCAGCGGTAAATTTTTAGTTTCAGTTAAAATCTTTTTCACAGTCCAGTTAGCAGGCAATTCATAAATTCCTCTGTTTTTGACTTTTCCGCTTACGCAAAAAAAGCGCGTCTTGTCATATTCTCCTTTTGCAATCTTGCTTATATAATAAAAAGTTTCA
>JAGLJD010000152.1 GCA_023142625.1 Candidatus Parcubacteria bacterium
TTTTCTTTTTCCATATTGTGTATTATTATCTCATTGATTTAAAAATTTATCGGTCACTATTAATCAAAAGTGACCGATATAATTTAATATCATAATAATTAACATCATATAACTATATAATTATGCGAAACTAAATCATAATAACCTGAACAGGATTTCTTTTCCCCCCTACACCCGAAAAATTGGCATCATCAGATTCTTTTATGAATTATTTAGTGGGGGGAATACCCTCATTAGAAAATGTTAATTTCGCCATCAGTAAAGCATATGGGAGGGAATTGCTGATCTGTTTAGGACTGGACAGGATTTTGCATCATTGTACTACTATTAACATTAAAAGAGAAAGTTACAGGCTTAAAGAACGGAAAACGCATGGATTAAATTCATGTATACTAAAGAAAATTTAAGATGTGGGGGTGAAACAGAGGGATAACATTAAGCATGGATGGGAATTTTTACAACCCAATTGACATTATTGATACAACGCGAACTAAATCAATAAATATCTATGTTTTATACTCCCTCTTACAACATAGTAAACGCTTGCAAAGTCTATTAAAAAATATCTCCAAAAAAGCAATAATCTTATAGGCATCATTTTATAATTTCTATCAAAAAAAACTCTTGATGCTAAAAATGCAAATATAGTAAAAAATAAAGGAATGGATACTTCATAATTCAATGTATACATAAGAACCGTTCCAATAGCAAAAATAGGGTATACGTGAGATTTTTTTGCGAAATTTTTTAAAAAAATTCTATCTTTGTGTTCAGGATTTTTTTTATAATATAAAGGAAGTGATTCATCACGTATTAATTTTTTAAAAATAAAAGTCAGTAAATTTTGATAACGAACCTCATGATAAACCAAAATATTTTCATCAAAATGAATTTTATAACCTTTTTTAATTAAACGAAATGCTATATCATCATCTGAACCGTATTTTAATTGTTCATCAAAACAAGATATTTCAATTAAATATTTTTTCCAATAAAAAATATTACATGTTTGATACGATCTATATTTTTCTTTTCCTGTGTTTTCTACTGCATGTACATAATGGAATAATAATTTTTTTTGTTCAATTATAGATTCAGGTAGCGTTTTGCCTTGAACGCCACAATATGTTATATTTTTTCCTGTATTTTTCAGCGATTCTACAGCGTGTTGAATCCAGAATGAATCCACGATACAGTCATCATCAGTGAAACCTATGATATCTCCCTTTGAATTGATAATACCTTGATTTCTAGCTGATGCAATACCTTTATTTGATTGTTTAATGTAGGAAATATTTTGATGATTTTTTTTAAAGTCCAATACTATTTTTTCAGTATCGTCTGTAGAACCATCATTTACAATAATAATTTCAAAATTCTCCTGGGGGAAGGTCTGAGTAAATAGTGAATCCAGTGTCCTTATTAATGACTTTTGTCGATTAAATGTCGGAATTATGATACTTACTTGAATTTTATTTAAATTGATATTTTTAGGCATTTTTTAAATCACTCAATGATAGCATTTATTTATTTCAAGTAATATACTTATTTATATTTTGTATAAACGTCAAATCTGTTCTTTTTTATAACAAATCAAGTTTTTGTTTCAATATAAAATCTTTTTAATTACGATATAGGATAATATATATTTGTCGGTATATTATATCTTCACTACTCACCTTTAGGAAACAGTAACATTTTGAATTTAGCTTTCTGAAAACTGCTCAAACCTTTTCTTGACCACTACAGGCTTCGATGTTAAGAGGATACGGCCCTACATCCTGCGTTTGATCTCACCTCATTCCAACCATCTGTTTACATGAAGACGGTAAAGCTTAAATTAAACGGATTTATTGGTGGCTAGATAATT
>JAGLJD010000153.1 GCA_023142625.1 Candidatus Parcubacteria bacterium
GATTTTCTTTTTTTAAAATTTTTTTAATTTTAAAATAACTATAAAAATCAAATAGATCAAAAAAATGCCAAAACAGTCTAAAGAATTTCGGAACTTTATTTAAGTTGTAATACAAGGATTTCAAATAATAAATCCGACACTTGCCCGCCATAGCTTCACCGAAGGAGGGTTCGACATCCGGTCTTGTTGTAATAATAAAAACACGGTGGTTTTTTTTATTTAGCCCATCTGCGATATTTTTTACAATCTGCTCGGCGCCGCCTCGCGAATAAGGTTCGTATAAATTGTTAATAAGGCAGACTTTCATTTTTTATGTTTTTTGGTTTATAAAAAATTGCTATAAAAAAAATTCCAATACTGTCAATTAATACATCACGAATACTGCCGCTTCTGCCAGCGATAAATGTTTGATGATATTCGTCGCCAATAGCGTACGAGGCAGCGATTATTAATGTTAAGATTGCGGCGTTTTTACGCGTTATTTTATGATGAATAAATGTTTTCATTAATAGAAAGGAGAGTACTGCGTATTCGCTGATATGGGCTATTTTTCTGAAAATCAGATCCCAAAAGTCTGGCAGGCTTGATTTTAAGTCTGGCTGGTGCGAAAAATAAAAGATAATGCCTACCCATGCGATAATCGCAAGCCAATGCGCTAATTTTTTAGTCATAAGTTTTTGAACAGTTTATTTAGTTTATCCCCGATTATTTCAGGGCTGTATTTTTTTTCAGCGATTTTTCTTCCGTTAATTCCCATATTTTTTTTAAGCTCATTGTCTTTTAAGATCCGATGCATTTTTTCAGTTAAATCCTCGTCATCTTTCGGCTCTGCTAAAAATCCGTTTATTCCGTTTTCAACTACGCTTCTTACGCCAGGCAGATTAGACGCGATTACTGGAATACCGCTTGCCATCGCTTCCAATAGAACAATTCCAAACGCTTCTGATTTATCAATGGATGGCAAGACAAAAATGTCGCTTAAATTATAAAATCGCGCCAAGTCATCATTGTCCGCCTGTCCCGCAAAAATCACCTCGTCTCTTAACCCGAAATTAAAAGCCGCTTGTTCATATTCAAATTTCATATCGCCATCGCCGACAATTATAAGGCGGATATTGTCCAATTTTTGCGTTAACTTATAGAACGATTTGATTAAAAAATTTACGCCCTTAAAGTAATGCGCTTGATCTAATCCGCCGACAAAAAGAATAATTTTTTCGTTTTTTTTTATGCTGTATTTTTTAAGCAGAGAAAGAGGGCGCGGTCGCGGATAAAAGCGGTTTAGGTCAACCGAAAAAGGAATTTCAGCGAATTTATCAGTATATTTTTTAAAAATATTTTTAATATCTGAACGCGCGGCGTAATCAAAAGAGGAGACAATAATTTTATCAGTCGAGTTTAAAATTCGCGGCATTAAAAATTTAGAATGAAACTGAAAAATTTTTTTTAACGACCCACTTCCGATAACATCCATATGATATGTTATTATTAGTTTGGCCTTAGTTTTGTTGAATTTTTTTAACAACCAGATAATCTCCGCGCTTCCGAAAAAAGGGTAGTGCAGATGGATAATATCAAAACTTTTTAACTGCCAAGCGAGTTGGATAAGAATTGCGGCGTTTCCATATTTAAAAATAGGAAACAGTTTTTTAACGCGAATTAAAGTCGGTATTTTTTTATCGCGCAGAAAAGCGCGCGGCGTAAAAACAACGATTTCCGCGTTTCTTTTTTTTAACTCTTCCGCGTTGGCTAAAGCCGCGTTTCCAATGCCTCCTTTATATGGTGGAAAAACGCAAGTTATTGAGGCAATTCGCATAAATTTACAAAATCAAAATAGTTTATAATAATTTTAAATTACGAATGTATAAATTCCATTGTCTTTGCGAGGAGCCGAGCGAACGCAGCGAGAGAGAGCGACGAAGCAATCTCGTTAATATCCGCATAAACTATGAAAATCCGTTTAGTAATGGGATTGCTTCGTCGCGCCTCACTCGTTTTACTCGTTCAGCTCCTCGCAAAGACAAAAGTATCAAAGTTTAGTTAATTATTAGAAATTGGTAATTGGAAATTATTCATATTATAGCATAAAAAAATAAAGCGTTGGCGCTTTATTTGATGATTCTTTTAAATTTATTTTAGCGGAGCCGTTGCGCGGGCTTGAACCGCGGACCTCTTCCTTACCATGGAAGCGCTCTGCCAACTGAGCTACGTGG
>JAGLJD010000154.1 GCA_023142625.1 Candidatus Parcubacteria bacterium
AAAGAGGAATAATACAAGAAGTTATTCCGAGTGTGAAAGAATTTAAAAAAAGGCTTTTATCTGAAAAATTGCGTATTTATATTGGCGCGGATCCGACTTCTATAGCACTGCATTTAAGCCATGCAAAAAATTACATGTTATTGGAAGAGTTTCGCAAACTGGGGCATGAGGTTATTGTTCTTTTTGGCGATTTTACGGCTAGAATCGGCGATCCGACAGATCGTGAAAATACCAGAAAACAGCTTTCCGAAAAAGAAATTAGAGCGAATGTTAATGATTGGCTTAGACAAATAAAACCCTTGATGGATTTTGAAGCCAAAAAAAATCCTCCTCGCGTAATGTATAACAATGATTGGTTGTCCAAGCTTTCCATGAAAGACGTGATAGACTTGGCTTCAAATACAACCGTTCAAAGAATGCTGGAGCGCGATATGTTTGAAAAAAGAATTAAGGAAAAAAAGCCGATTTTTCTTCATGAATTTATGTATCCTTTAATGCAGGGATATGACAGCGTTGCAATAAAATCAGACATAGAAATCGGCGGCAGCGACCAGCTTTTTAATGTTTTGGCAGGACGCGAATTGCAGCGATTATACAAGCAAAAACCGCAGGATATTATTACCTTAAAATTAATGGACGGGCTTGACGGCAGAAAAATGAGCACGAGTTGGGGCAATATTATCTGCATTGCAGACAAGTCTAAAGAAATCTATGGCAAAATTATGTCTATGCGCGACGAAATGATAACGCAGTATTTTGAACTGGCCACAGATATTCCTATGGCTGAAATAAAAATAATAGCGAAAAATTTTAAAAGCGAAAAAATCAATCCGCGAGATGTAAAAATGAGACTGGCAAAAGAGATTGTTAAAATCTATCACGGCGAAAAAAACGCAACGGAAGCCGAGGAATATTTTGTAAAAACGGTGCAAAAAAAAGAAACCCCCGGAGAAGTTAAGAGCAGAAAGTTAAAAGTTGAAAACATTGGTATTATTGATTTGTTGATTGAAACAGATTTGGCTGTAAGCAAGGGCGAGGCGAGGCGGCTAATTCAGCAAAACGGGATTAAAATTGATGGTAAAATTATTAAGGACTCAAACCAAGAAATCGGAATAACAAAAAAAGGGCTTTTACTCCAGCGAGGCAAAAGACGATTTATAAAAATAGCATTATAAAAACATTTTAAATTTTATTTTACAACAAAAATGCAAGTTCCTTTATTAAAACAAACAAAAAGCGCGTGCGGTCCAACCTCTCTCGCAATGGTATTAAAATATTTTAAAACAGAAGTTCCTCTAAATGAAATTATAAAACATGTTGGCGGAATAAAAAAATATGGCGTTAGAATAGTGTCCTTGGCAGAATACGCTAAAAAATTGGGGTTTAAAGTGTATTGTTATTCTTACAATAAAAAAATGAGCAAAGGTAATGCTGAAATAAGAAAACCAGACAAAAAGTTAATTTTGAATTTTTTAAAAAAACGGCTTCCAGTTATTATTGCCGTACGCACTTTTTTATTGCGAAATTTAGAGTTTAATAAAGAAGGACATTTAATAGTTATTACAAAATATCAAAATGGCATTTTTTGGTATAATGACCCAAGTTATGCCAAGAAATTAACGATAAAAGAAAATGATTTAATATTTGCTTGGCATAATAACATTTTAGATTCAAGCGCGTATATGCTTGTATTGGAACCAAAATAAAATGATTATGCCAAATACAACAATCCCTATCGGAGACTGCGGCAGGGCTGATAAAAATTAAATTGTAAATTATTCTTAATTCTTAATTCTTAATTCATTCCCTACATCATCCCTGGCATTCCCATTCCGCCTCCACCCATTGGAGGCATCGCTGGCGCATCTTTTTTATCTGGTAAATCAGTCACCGCAACTTCTGTGGTA
>JAGLJD010000155.1 GCA_023142625.1 Candidatus Parcubacteria bacterium
TCTAATTCCGTAATTATATCTTCGCCGATTTTAGCGTCTTTCTTTATTTTCAGCGCGTCGCTTATCTGGATTTCTGTCCGCGGATTAAATCTCTTTTTCTCATCCTCTAAACCGTCGTCCGCTAAATCATCGTCCTTCTTTTTTTCTATTGGCAAATCTGTTTTTTTGTTTTTATCTTTTTTATCTTCTTTATCTTCGTCTTTTTTGTCTTCAGAAAAATCAAATTCTTCTTCTATCGGCGCGTCATCCGCAACTGTTTTTACATCATAAATTTTAACGCTTCCGTCTTGAATATTAAATTTAGTCTTAATGTTCTGCATTTTATTTCCATAATCTTTGCGATAAGCCGCGGCAAGCGCAGACTCTATTGTTTCTATAACCTGCTTTTCAGACAGGCCTTTTTCTTCGCAGATCTGTTTTAACGCTAAAGAAAATTGTTTTGGATCTTGTAACATAAGATTTAAAGTTTAAAGTTTAATTTTATTAAAAAAATAAGCGACTGTTCCAGCCGCTCGTATAAGTATCTATACAATAACAAAATTCTATTTTCTTGTCAAATTTTAAAAAACATATAAAACAAATTTTTTAGCAAAATGTACAATCGCGCGTTTTATTAAAAAAGCGCTGTCTTTGCGAGAAGCGAATGGAGCGATAGCGGAATAAGCGACGAAGCAATCCCATTACTGAGCGAAAAATTTGTAATTATAATTTTTGTCCGTTTAGTAATGGGATTGCTTCGTCGCTCTCTCTTCCTCCGCCGCTCGCGAGCAGCGGGGTCGTTCGGCTCCTCGCAAAGACAACTGGTTATGCATTTTGTAATTCAAAAAAATCAAAAGAAAAAACGGGTGCCGTCCTTAAGGGCATCCGTTTTGTTGTCGCTTAATTGCGACAAAAATTTATGATTTTGGAATTATTATCTTTTGCGAAATTTTACAATAATCCCGTTGTCTTTTAATTCTATTATCATCGGATCGCCTCGCTCATAGGCAAAAATTTTAATTTTTGGATGTTCGTATATAAATTTATCCCTAAAAAAGGAATAGGGTATATGAACTTCCTCCATTTCCGACGGCTCATAAATAAGCGCTGGATTTAAAAGAAAAACATCTTTCATCGGTATTTTTAGGGGTTCTTCAATTTTTCGACCCCACGGATCAAGAAATTTTTTGAATTCAACTTCAATTCTCTTGTGACCGACAAAAATATTTTCAAAATTAAACAGTGGATATCCGCTGATTTTAGGGATATCCCGCTTCTTTTGATTATTCCGCCGATAAACGATTATTGAAAAATTTGCCGCTTTTTTTTCAATATACCGCACGGTTGCGGCATATTTAAAAAATTTAAAAATCCACTTCTCGATTTTTTCAATCTCACGATCATTATAATCGTGAAGCGGCTTCTTCCAAATCATATAAGAATATTCTAACCAAATTGTTTCCTCGAACCACTCAGTCCGAAAAGAATATTCTAAAGTGTATGGCGGAAAAATTTTCCGCTTGAATTCAATAGGTTGTTTCCTTATTACTGGCCAAGAATTTAACCAGTTATAATTTCCACCGGGTGAAATAATTTTTTTGTCGTTCTTATTTATTACCCATTTATCGGTTGAACTAAGCCCTCCGCCCTTATAAATTTCCGCCTCAACAATGAGACAATTAAAGAAAAAAACTCCTATCAAAACTACCAAAAAACTAAAAAATAATTTTTTCATCTTTACTTCCTCCTGTTTTTTTTTGAATTATTTTTTGAAAAAAATTTAAAAATATTAAGACCTGCGCGTTTAATTAAAAAAATAATAAAACAAATTTTTACGCAAGCGCGCAAATCTTAATCATAAATTGTTAAAGAACTGTTATTAAAATTTAAAAATACTCTTAATTTTAATTTATTCTAAAATCAAGTTTATCTGACTAATTTTAACAAATTCTCCGCTTTTGTCAAGCCCTGGCGCGGAAATCATAAATTTTATTTTCCTATCTTTAATATAAACTTTTGACAGATCAAAATTCAACTTGCTGATACACCAGCCGTTTTCTATTTTCTCGCATTTTAACTCTTCTAAATGATAGTTCCAGCCGTCGTTAAAAATCTGCGGTCCTATTTTTATAATTTGGTTTTTCGGCTTTTGGTACGCAAAAATAAATTCCGCATTTTTGAATTTCGTTGTCGGCAGACAGAGATCAAAATAGACAGGGTCAATAATCATTTTTTGCCAATAATCGCCACTTTCGTCCCGCTCTACTTTTAAAACGCGTCCGGACGGTTTTAAAATTGAAATAATCGGACTATTTTCATCAAATCTGTAAACAGTTTCCAAACTGTCTGAAAAAACGCAATTTTTATCCAAAAGCCAGATGAAAGTTAAGACAGGAATTATTATTAAAATTATTCTGATTATTTTGTGAAACTTATTCATATTTTATTTTATATAATCCATTCTTTATTTTAACTAATTTTAATCCGTATTTTTTAATTTTTCTATCATTTATATATTCAACATCCGCTTCGCTTATTAAGCTGTTATAATAATAAATAGGCGTTTCTTTGATAATTTTGTTTATTTTTTCAAAGATAGCGTAATCAGCAACTTCGCTTCTGACTACCCTCCTTTGCGGAAAAAAAATCTTATCCCCATATGCCGTAATAATAATTGCGTTCTTTTCAGTTGTTGCAAAAACCTCATCCGCTGTTTTTTGATATGATAAAATATTTTTTCTAACCGATAAAATAGATTCTTCGCCTTGAATTATAACTGCGTTTATTGAAAAAACCAGATAAACAAAAATAAACGCAAAAACAAAAAATTTCTTTTTTTGATTATATAATTTTTTCAGAAAGATAATTAAAAACGGCAAGGCAAAAACATAAATTAAAATCCAATAGCGAACATAGGAGTTGCCGATTATGATATCACTGGCGCTGATATTGTCTTTTATCTGCCAGCTGCCATAATAAAAAATAAGCCATGCGGAAATCAAAGCGTAAATCAATAGATAAATTTTTTGAATTTCTGTTTTTCTGCTTTTTAAAAAAACAAAAAAACCTAAAATAGACGGGATAGCTAAAAACCAAAACAACTTAATAAAATAGTTGTAAAAATTAACTAACGCCTTGAGCGGATAAAAACCGAAAGGGAAAAACAGTTTTATCATCGCTGAAAAAACGCCTGACGCGCTGTTTTCCGCGCCTTGAATATTTGCCGTATATCCGCTAATAAAAGGGTTTCCGTAAAGCTGGCTGTTAAAATACAAAATTGGCAAAAACGGCAAGATTAATCCTGCTAAAAAAAGCGCTATTTGCTTGAATTTTATATTTTTTTTATAAAAAAAGAGCAAAATTAAAAAAATTATCGCCAACAAAAAAATTTCAGAACTTCTAAACGCGATTGCTAATCCGAAAAACAGTCCTGAAACCGCCGCCGTTTTTGCTGAAAAAAAATAGATTCCGATGATTAAAAAAACAACGAATCCGATGTTGTGATACATTGATTTTTCGCTGTAATACCAAAAAGCCGGACAGAATAACAAAAACAGGCTGGA
>JAGLJD010000156.1 GCA_023142625.1 Candidatus Parcubacteria bacterium
GATGATTAAAGTTGGAATCAGCACTTATACAAAATTTTGGAAACCTGAAAAAATATTTAAAATTGCTCAAGAGTTAGGAGTCGGGATAGAATTTCTGCCAATGAGATGGCATAATTTAAACTATCTCCATAAAATGCAAAAAAGGTTCCCAAAGGTTGAAATACTTGGAATTCACGCTCCTTTTTCTAAGAATTTTTTCGGTTATTTGAAAGATTTTAAACAAAGAAAATTTTTACAAAAAATTTGTCCGATAATTTGGGCGGCAATATTAGGAGGATTTAACGATAAATATTTTAAAATCGCTAAAAATTTAAATTGTTATTTAAATTTTCATCCAAGAAATTTTGTACCTGGATATAAAAATTCGCTTATTGAAAATCCTTACGCTGACGAAGGAAATATTCCGTTAAAAGAAATTAAAAAGATAGCTGAGGAAAATAATATTGGAATAACATTAGACACTTCGCACATAGCAAGCGTTAACGGTAATTTATTAGAAGCATTTGAAATTTTACAGCCAAGAGTGATTCATCTTTCAGATTCAAAATTCGGTAAACATGGTCATTTGGTCTTAGGAAAAGGCGAACTTCCTCTTACTGAATTACTTAATAAAGTTAAACGAAAGAATAATGATTATATAATCATAGTAGAATTAAAACCTATAAAAAATTACAAAGAGGCTATTAAACACTCATTTGATTTTTTAAGAAAAAATAGAATCTATTTTTAATAAATTTACTAAATATAAATTTTATGGAAAACAAACAACCGCAGCCGCAACAGCGGCAGCAGATTAAAATCGCTGATAATATTCCCGGCGCGGAATACAGCAATTTGGCTAATATTAGCCACAATAAAGAAGAATTTCAGATTGTTTTCGCAAATGTTATGCCGCCGTCAGGACGGGTAGCAGCGAAAATTATTACAACCCCGGGGCATTTTAAAAGAATAATCGCAGCAATGAAAGATAATTTGAAAAAATACGAAGAAAAATTCGGAGAAGTAAAAGAAGCAGCAAATTTAGGCGAAAAAGAGATTGGGTTTAAAAATTAATAAATATTATGCAAAAAGATTTTTATAATATATTAGGAATTAATAAAAGCGCGTCGGCTGATGAAATCAAAAAAGCTTTTCGAAAATTGGCGCATAAATGCCATCCGGATAAAAAAGGCGGTGATGAAGCAAAATTCAAAGAGATAAACGAGGCATATCAAGTTTTGTCAAATCCGCAAAAAAAACAGCAATACGACCAATTCGGACAGACATTTGATCAAGCGCAAGCAGGCGGCGCCGGCGCCGGATTTAGCGGATTTGAAGGTTTTTCAGGATTTAATTCCGGCTTTAGTTCAGGCGAAGGGGTTGAATTTGATTTGGGAGATATTTTAGGAGATTTTTTTCACGGAGGCGGAAGATCAAGAAGAACCGCGAGAGGCAGAGATATTCAAACTGACATAACAATAGAATTTTTAGAAATGATAACTGGCGTTGAAAAAGAGATAGAAATTTTTAAAAATT
>JAGLJD010000157.1 GCA_023142625.1 Candidatus Parcubacteria bacterium
TAGGCGCTCCGCAGATTGATATTTTAAAAAGCGCGCCGAATAATCCGCTATCGTATAAAATGGTTGTTGACCTTATGCCAAAAGTCGTTTTAGGCGATATTGGCAAGATAACTGTTAAAAAACAAGAAGTCAAAATCGAAGATGAAAAAGTGGAACAGACAATAAAGCATTTGAGCGAAAACTACCAAAAAGAAAGATTAGTTAGAAGGCCTGTTCAAGACAAAGATTTAGCAGAGATAGATCTGCGGCTTTTCGTAGACAATGTTCCAATTGAGGGAGGAACCGCTAACGGGCATAAAGTTATTATCGGGGAGCCGTATTATATTCCCGATTTTGATAAAAAACTTATCGGAATGAAAGCGGACGACAAAAAAGAGTTTGAAGTTAACTTTCCAAAAGAGCATTACAATAAAAATTTGGCTGGAAAAACGGTAAAATGCAAAGTAAAAATAAAATCTGTCTTTGAAAGGGAGTTGCCAAAAATTGACGATTATTTTGCTAAAACGCTTGGAAAATTCAAAGATCTCGCGGATCTGAAAAAACAGATTAAAGAAAACCTTTTTAAAGAGCGGGGACTTAAAGAAAAAACGCGGCAGGAACTTGAAATTTTAGATGAAATAATAAAAATTTCAACTTTTGATGAAATCCCTGAATCTTTAGTAAAAGAAGAGGTGAAAAAAATGATCGTGGAACTGCAGGGAGATTTGACAAATCAAGGCATAAAATTTGATGATTATATATCTCATTTGAAGAAAACAGCCGAAGAGCTTCAAAAGGATTTTCTTCCGCAGGCGGAAAAAAGGGTTAAAACCGCTTTGGCTATGAGCGAATACGCGTATAAAAACAGAATGGCAATTGATGAAAAAAAAGTCGGAGACGAGATAAAAAAAATGCTGGCGCAATATCCTGATAATTACGAGACGCAAAAAAAAATAAAGTCTGAAAATTACAAAAATTACTTAAGAAATATTATGCTTAATAAAGAAGTGATGAAAAAATGGAAAGAGCTAATTTCTAAATAAATTTTTTATTTTAACTAAAACAATATGCGTATTTTAAAAAATCTGCCGCAAAAAATGAAAATTGAAGAAGCGACAAAAATGATGGGTAATGCATTTAATAAAAAGCCGTGGGAGATAAAAAAATTTTATAAAAACCTTGACAGCAGGGAGGCTAAAATAATAAAGACGCACAGTGGCGGATCTCTTACAAAAAAACAGGTTGAACAATTATTTAAAGACACGAAAGAAAAAGGCGGTTTTTATTACAGTAAAACAAAAGCGCAAAAAGCGTTTAACGAAATTACGGTAAAAAAGAGCGGGAAAAACGCAGAAGATAAAAAACAGAGACTGATAGAATACGGTAAAAAAAGAACAAGGATGGCGGAAAGGTTAGAAAAAGTAAAAACAGGGCGGCTTATAGATTCAAAACAAGACCAAGATGATCCGACGGCAAATAAAAAAAATGAAAAAATAAATAGGATACATAATATAAAAATAAACGCCAGCCTTGATCAAAACCAAAATAATCCCAATACTGCCGCTAATTCTCGCGGCGGATGGACGGTTAATGAGCAAGGTAGCGGATTAAATAGTGAATCAAAAGAACAAGAAAGCGGCGGATGGGCAACAAACGAAGGACAAGGGGGTAAAAATTCAAAAAAAGCGAAAAAGGCTGTTCCGCAAGAGGAACAGCCATTAGATATGTTTATAGATTAAATAATTGCTTTAAATTTTAACTAAATAACTTTATGCGTATAATATGGCATGGGCATTCTTGCTTTTCAATAAAAACAAAATCTTTATTAAACGAAGAGATAAATATCGTTATAGACCCTTTTGACGAAAAAAAAACAGGGATTAAACTCCCTAAATTAAAAGCTGATATTGTTTTATCAAGCCACGATCATTATGATCATAATAATATAAAAGCTGTGCATGGAGATCCGTTTATTATAAAAAACCCAGGTGAATTTGAAACTAAAAATGTTTTTATTCAAGGAATACCAAGTTTTCACGATAAAAAAAATGGGGCTGAACGGGGAGAAAATATTATCTTTTATTTAGAAAGCGAAAAAATTCATATCGCGCATCTTGGAGATTTAGGGCATTTATTAGATGAAAAACAGCTGTCAAAACTGTCAAAAGTTGATATTTTAATGATTCCAGTTGGCGGTAAATATACAATAAATTATTCAGAAGCTATTGAAATAATCAGCCAGCTTGAACCGAAAATAATAATTCCGATGCATTATAAAATTCCCGGGCTGAAAATAGA
>JAGLJD010000158.1 GCA_023142625.1 Candidatus Parcubacteria bacterium
TAAAAAAAATCTGCCGACCGACAGAAGCGAAGCAATAATAATGGATAAAAAATAGGTCTATAATCATTATGAAAAAATCTCACGAAAAAAAAACAGACGAGCTTAATAATAGGCAAAGAAAAAAAATGCTTTGGGCAAGCGTTATTTTGATAAGCGGAATAATTTTTCTCGGCTGGATGTATAATTTTATCACTTCCACAAATATAAGAATCTCTAACCAGCAAGAAAAAGAACAACTGCCGCAAATAACGGATTTTAAAAAACAGTTGCAAGGGATGAAAAACCAACTTAAAGAATTCAATCTTAAAAATGCGACTGGGAGTTATACTGAAACAAAAAACATTCAAGAAGGCTTTGACGCAACGACAACTAACGCAAATAATTTTAATGCTAAATAACTATGCAGATTTTAATTGAACTTTTTCCTTTTGTCGCGCTAATCTATTCTATTATTATTCACGAATACGCGCACGGATGGATGGCAGATCAACTGGGCGATCCGACCGCAAAACATAGCGGGCGACTCACGCTAAATCCGATACCTCATATTGACTTAATGGGAAGCATATTTCTGCCTCTGCTTTTGATTATTTCCAACTCAGGATTTATTATCGGATGGGCAAAACCGGTTCCATTTAATCCTTATAATTTAAAGGATCAAAAATACGGTCCTCTGAAAATAGCGTTAGCTGGACCTGCGGCTAATCTTGTTATCGCCCTGTTTTTTGGCATGCTTTTAAGATTTTTTCCAATGATTTCCAGTTCTTTAAATTTGCCAGTTGCTAATCTAACAATTTTTATTCAACTCATCGCTTTTATCGTCCAACTTAATCTATTATTGATGATTTTTAATCTTTTGCCTATTCCTCCGCTTGACGGATCTAAAGTCTTGTTAACTTTTTTGCCAGACAGATACAAGGAAGCGTTTTACCGCTTTGAACGGTTTGGAATAATCATTCTGTTTGTCTCTATATTTTTCCTATTTGACTATATTATTATTCCAATACTGAATTTTCTATTCCGCCTGATAGTCGGATAAAAAGCGGTTTGTTAAATTCTAAAATTTAACATTAATATAAAAATTAATTTTGCCTATTTATGAAAAAAATTATTATAACTGGTTCGCAAGGAATAATTGGAAAAATTTTAACCAAAAAATTAAATAGCCAATTTCATATTTACGAAATTGACATCACGGATAGAAATCATAATAAAAATTATTTTCAAGCCGATATTTCAAATTTAAAATCCTTATCTTCAGTATTTAAAAAAATAGGGAAATCTGATCTTCTTATTCATTTAGCGGCAAGTTCTGCTCCTAATGCGAAATGGGAATATGTTTTAAAAAATAATATTATCGGAATAAAAAATATTTATGAATGCGCGCGCATATTCGGCATTAAAAAAGTTGTTTTTGCCAGTTCAAGCCATATTACAGCCGGATATGAAAAAGATGCGCTAAATAAAAAAAATCAAAAACTAGTTTCAATTCATGATCCTATCAGACCAAATAGCGATTATGGATCCAGTAAGGCTTTTGGAGAGGCGATCGCCAGGCAATATTTTGAATTATATAAAATTAAATCAATCTGTCTCCGTATCGGCGCTGTCCTATCTGATGATAATCCAACCAAAGACAAAACGGGAAGAAACTTAAAAATTTGGCTGAGCCATAGAGATTTGCTTCAATTAATAAAAAAAGCGTTATTTTCAAATATAAAATTCGGCATTTATTATGGTGTGTCAAATAATAAATGGAAATTTTGGAATATTTCTAACGCAAAGAAAGAATTAAATTATCAACCCACTGACAATGCTTCTCTTTTTTTAAAATACAATCAAGGATAACTTTTAAAATTTTAAATTTCTTGACTAAATGCGCGATCGCTCATTTAGTCAAGAATAAAAAAATCTCTAAAATTAGAGATTTTTTTATTCTAAAAGTATTTTTTATTTTACAAGCCCGAAAATTATTAGTTGATATAAAAAATTAATCAAAAACTTTCTATTCCAATACTTCAATTTTTATCCTTCTTTTTCCAAATTGCAGCGCTTGCGATCTTGTTTCCATCCATATATCAGCCCTATTGGAAAATCGCGGATGCATCCTGTCTTCCACTGTATAAATTTTATCGCCAGAATAATCTGGAAAGCGAATTTTTGTTTTAAATTTTAAAAAATTCGCCGCGATAATTCCATCGTGAACCCTTGTTCCGTTAGCAGTAATAAAAGGCGTGCTGTCGCACTGGTCAACAGTGCTTGAATAAGCGGTAACAACGACATATTTTGAGTATTTTACTTTTACTTCTTCTTGTTGGCTCAATTCATCTGCTATCTCTTCATTTTTGATTTCATCTTGCGACAAAACAACCGATTCTGCTTTTTCGCTTATAATGCCTTGCGCATCTTCCGCATTATTATAATAATAAGCTAAAGATATCTGCGGAAAAATAAACTCAAAAATAAGCGCCGTTAAAATAATAGCGTCCGCTATTCTTGCTAAATTTTTCTCTCTCTTTGTTTTTCTACGCATATCTGTTAATAGACCTGTCACATAATAAGTTTCTGCTGCGATTTCCATATTTTGGTCAAATTTTTCAAAAATTTTAACGCCTATATATTT
>JAGLJD010000159.1 GCA_023142625.1 Candidatus Parcubacteria bacterium
GAAAATTCGGCTGGACATATTCCACCCTCTCATCATTTTTCAATTCAGCTATCTTTTCCTCAACCGTTTTCGTATCCTTTATTTTCAAAACAGAAATATTGCTTTTTCTAATATCATCTTTCTTGTCTAAATTTTTACTAACCGCAAACTGCGTGGCTTTCATCCTGCCAGATGATTGCTCTAAATTTATTTTACTATCTTTGAACTTTACTAAAACCTCCCCCTCCACATAACTTGGTTTTTGCGGTTGTTTCATCTCCGCCGTTTTTTTCAAACTTTCATCCGTACTAAAAGTTTTTGTTTTCTTTTCGCCGTCAAGACCTTTTAACTGCCTTATTTTTTCTGACTGCTTTACCTGCATTTTTCTTAATAACACATCCTCATCGCCCGCGATAGTGCTTGATAGTATTGGCGCTAACGGCCATATAAAAATGGTTAAAACCATAAACCCAACAAAGGATTTTTTAAAAAATTTCTTGCTCATAAAACTTTTTGTTTAATTTAATTAAATTATTTAAAATTATTTTTTTAATAAATTTTGCCAACAAAAAAGGTCTCCCGTCGGCGACAATCCTTTCGGATCGCCCAATACCCTTTCGGGTAAAGACCATTCACACAGCACCGATCAGAAGACCGCTTTTGTGTGAATGGATTTAAACCATACCTTAAACAAAAAATTCAAGGGTTAGGTTTTTAAATTGTTGGCTATACCATATCAGAAATAATAAAAAAGTCAATAAAAAAACCGCTATTTTTTTACTTCCCTTTACAACTTTGCTCTTTTTTACTACAATAAAATAGTAAATAAATCATTAATTTAAAAATATGGAAAAATATATTATTAAAGGAGGCCGCGAATTAAGCGGCGAGATAAAAGTTAAAGGAGCTAAAAATCACGCACTAAAAGTGTTAGCCGCGTCTATTTTACTAAAAGGAGAAGCTGAAATAAGCAATATGCCGAAAATAAACGATATTGAGCAGATGCAATTGATTTTAAAAGATTTGGGCGCTGATATTCAGCAAAAACAGAACAGCAGACTGAATATTTCCACAGACAGAATAAATAAAATCGCGATTGATAAAAAATTAGGCAGCAGTCTGCGCGCTTCAATTATATTAACCGGTCCAATGTTAGCGCGACTCAGAGAAGTTATTTTGCCGCATCCCGGAGGATGCGTAATTGGAAAACGGCCAATTGATATTTTTATTGACGGATTTCGTTCTTTTGGAGTTGAAATAAAAGAAAAACCGAACAGTTATCATTTTAAAGCAAAAAAATTGCAAGGATGCGATTATATTTTTTATAAAATTTCAGTTACAGGAACAGAAACTTTTATGATGGCAGCAACATTAGCCAAAGGAAAAACTGTTTTAAAAAACGCGGCGCAAGAGCCGGAAATTTTAGCATTGGCAAATTATCTTAATAACTGCGGAGCAAAAATAAGAGGAGCAGGAACATCTACTGTTATTATAGAGGGGGTGAAAGAATTAAAAGCTAAAAATACAGTTATTATTCCAGACAGGATAGAAACAGGGACTTTTGTCGTAATGGGACTTTTAACTAACAGTATGATTAAGATTTCAAATTGCAATCCATCTCATTTGGAAAATTTTTTATTGATGATAAAAAGGGCTGGAGGAAAACTAGAGATTGGAGAAAATTTTATTAAAACTATGCCGAATAGCGAATTTACTGCTACTGACATAATTACTCATGAATATCCAGGGTTTTCAACAGATTTACAAGCTCCATTTACCCTTTTAATGACACAAGCAAAAGGCGCAAGTTTAATTCATGAACCGATTTTTGAAGGAAGATTGTTTTTCACTGACAAATTAAACCAGATGGGCGCGAATATTATTATGTGCGATCCGCACCGCGTTATTGTTAACGGACCGACAAAACTTTTTGGAAAAAATGTTGACAGCCCTGATTTGCGAGCAGGAATAACCCTTTTGCTCGCTGGTTTAATAGCAAAAGGAAAAACCACTATTGGAAACGTTAATCACATTGAACGAGGTTATGAAAATATTACAGAAAGGCTAAAAAAATTAGGCGCGGAAATTTATGCAAAATAGAAAAAAAACAAAAAAAATCAAAGTTGGCAATCTGTTTATCGGCGGAAACTCCCTTATCTCCATTCAATCAATGACAAATACGGATACGGCTGATTTAGAAAAAACGGTTAGACAGATAAAAAAATTAAAAAAAATAGGGTGCGAAATTATCCGAGTCGCTGTTCCGAATATGGCGGCGGCGAAAAATTTAGGAAAAATAAAAGCTAAAATTAAAATTCCTTTAGTGGCAGATATTCATTTTTCCAGCGATTTAGCTTTAGAAGCGATCAAGCAAGGCGTTGACAAATTAAGGATAAATCCGGGAAATATCGGATCAAAAGAAAAAATTGCCACAGTTGTTAGTGCGGCGAAAAATAGAAAAATACCCATCCGCATCGGAGTTAACGCAGGATCTTTAGAAAAAGATATTCTAAAAAAATATAATAATAGAGCAACAACACGCGCAATGGTTGAATCAGCTATTAGGCATATAAATATTTTAAAAAAATTAAACTTTACGGATATCGTTATCTCGTTAAAAGCGTCTGATATAGAAAGAACCGTGGAAGCTTATAAATTATTAAGCGTAAAAGTTAATTACCCACTGCATCTTGGAATAACCGAAGCGGGGACGGCTTTTCGCGGAACAATAATGTCCGCAATAGGAATCGGGCATCTTTTATATGAAGGCATTGGCGACACGATCCGCGTATCTTTAACGGCAGATCCTGCAAAAGAAATAAAAGCGGCTAAAGAGATACTTAATTCTCTAAATTTAAGAAATTTCGGTCCTACAATAACTAGCTGCCCAACTTGCGGACGGACAGAAATCAATTTAATAGCTTTGACTAAAAAGATAGAATCTGCTGTTGTTGATTATAAAAAACCGATACATATTGCCGTAATGGGATGCGCGGTTAACGGTCCGGGCGAAGCGCGCGAGGCTGATATTGCCGTAATCGGAGGAAAAAATTGCGGACTAATCTGTAAAAAAGGAAAAATTATTAAAAAAGTAAAAGAAAAAAATTTATTAAATGAATTCTTAAAAGAATTAGAAAAATTTTAAAATTTATGAAAATAATAATCAGTAAATTCGCAGGGTTTTGCCATGGCGTTGAAATGGCGTATCAAACAGTTATAGACTGCGCCAAACAAAATAATGGCGATATATATATATTAGGCGATCTATGCCATAATCATGAAATTGTTAAAAAAATAGAATCATTGGGAATTAAAAGAATCGACTCTATAAACGATATTCAAAAAGGGACGATTATAATAACTGCTCATGGAATAACGAGAGAGATTATGCTTAAAGCTAAAAGCAAAAAATTAAAAATCATTGACACGACTTGCCCAAAAGTAAAAAAATTGCAGCAAATCGTTCATAAATTTTACAAGCAGGGCAAGCAGATAATAATCTTTGGAGATAAAAATCATAAAGAAATAAAGGGTGTCAACAGCTGGTGCGATTACCAAGCTGTTATTATCTCTAAAATTAAAGACTTGCAGAATATTGATTTTGCTAAATTTAGAAACGCTCTGTTTGTGAGCCAGACAACGCAAAATCAAAAAAATTTTATGGAAGCAGCCGCAATTCTGCGAAAAAAAATTAAAAGTTTAAAAATATTCAATACAATATGCCAAACAACTAAAAATCGGCAGGAAGATATTAAAAATTTAACTGAAAAAAACGACGCAATTATTGTTATTGGCGATAAACATAGCGCTAATTCAATGAGATTATTTCAAATATCTAAACAAAAAAATAAAAATTCTTTTTTTATAAACAGCGCTAAGAAATTAGATTTAAAAAAATTCGCTAAATTCAATACAGTTGGAGTTAGCGCTGGGGCATCCGCGCCCAAATGGCTTATTAACAAAATTTGCGATAAATTAAAAACTGCCTTTGGTTAAAATCGCTTTAAATTATTTCTTTCGTTTATTATTTTAATTTTTGCATTTTTCCGCCAAAGGCTGACCAGTCTTTGGTTGGGATTTTTGAATTATTAGTTTATGTCTTTAAATTTTCGCCGAGTCTTATATATAATTTTTATTATTATATTTATATTATTATCAATCATAATTCTTTTATATTCTGCCGGCTACAATTATAATTACAAAAAGAACAAATTTCAGCCTACTGGCGGAATATTATTAGAATTCAAACCCAAAGAGGTTCAAATTTTTCTTAATGGCAAATTTCAAACAGCAACTAATTTCATGGAAACATCTTATAAAATTATTGATTTGCCCCAAAATGAATATATTATATCTATTTC
>JAGLJD010000016.1 GCA_023142625.1 Candidatus Parcubacteria bacterium
CATCGCTATTCGTAATTCCTAATCCTAAATTCCACATAACTTTAAAATGTGTCCATTGGGTGTTCAAGATAAAACAGGCAAGTCAGTCAAAATCAACTTAGCATTTTTTAGTACTTGATTTATCTCCTCTCTTGCTGTTCCTGAAAAATACTTAGGATTGTAAATCATAGTTGGCTCGGTAGCATAATTACAAAATTCTTGAATTATTTTATCTAAAATAGCGCTCAATAAAATAATATGTCTTTTATCTATTATTGCCCGTCCCCTTAAGTTTATTATTTTATTATTATTATTTCTTTGATCTTGATGAGCAATTATTTGATTTCTTATAAGCTTAAAATGTTTATTAAATTTCTTTATTTGATTATTCAAATTTAATTTTTTTTCTTTATGTTTAATGAATTTTTCCAAATTATAAAAATTTATTGTATTTCTATTTTTATCCCCCCTACTTAACAATGAACTAACTATTAAAACACAATTACCAAAAAAAGCATTGCAAGTATTTTTGTAAAAATTATTTATGGGTATAGCAACTTCATAATTCTGTTTTCCCATTTTCTCCGGATAATTTACTATTTCTTCGCAAAATATTATTTGTTCTTTAGCCATTTTAATAAGATCAGATATTTGTTTTTGATTCATAAATTTTAATTTTATTAAATTTATTTAGTTATGCTAACTTATTTATTCATTATATTATGAATATTTTGCACTATACCCTGGGTTTCATAATTTTCAACTGAAAGCCATGTAGGAATACCAAGAACACAATAATTATTCCCGCTTTTTGCAAGCGCAATACCACCTGAATTACCGCTATCAATTTTTGAAGAAATATAATAATTGGGATATAACAATAATTCATTTGATCTATTATGTGCACTTATTATACCTTCGGTTATTGTCCTTGCAAGCCAATTATTTTTTGTAGTAGCAAATGCGGGATATCCTATTATATACATAGGTGTTGCTAAATCCATTTCTGTATCACATTTATCTAATAATGATATTTTAAAATTCATATTTTGATCTGGATCTTCAATTTTTAAAACTGCAACATCTGTGTTAGTATTCCAAGTATATATAGTGTTGTCTAAATTTTGAAAAGTAATGTCTTCGGCATGTATATAGCAATGATCTGACATTATTACATGTTTATTTGTTAAAACAGTATATTCAAACCCAATCCCAAAATTCCACAATGAACCACTTCCGTCTGATATAATAGAAGCATTATCATCTAAGCATGTAATAGCAACAACGCTCGTAATATAATCACTAATATTAGCACTTTGAATCTCTTCTTTTTTTTCTGACTCATTTTTTTCTTCTATAAAATTATTTGTTGCATTATTTCTTGTCTTTAAAGGCAGGGTAGAATTACCTGATATACTAATTTTATTTAAATTATTATTACTAATTCCCAATCCCAATTCTCTCATAACTTTAAAAGCGTCGGCGGGGCGACCCAAAAAGTGCATTTTTAAATCATCTGGATTAACATAATACGCTTTTCCACTATCCTCAACTTTAAGTAAAATTTTACCAGATAATCTTTTTGGCGCGACATTATTAAAAGAATCAAAATCTTTATTTGAAATTCCAAGTCCCAATTCACGCATTACGCTAAAAGCGTCTGCTGGTCTTCCTAAAAAATATCTATTTGAATTATCAGGGCTGACATACCAAGCTTCGCCGTTAGATTCAACTTGTAATAAAATTCTGCCTTTTAATCTATCTGATAAATTTCCAGCGACAGAAAAATCTATAGGCGTTAATCCAAAAACAAAAATTAAAATTAGAAAAATTGTAAATTGTTTTTTCATAGATTTATAGTTGTTTAAAATTATATTATTTTTACAAAAAAGGCTCGCCGTACTGGCGACACCCTTTCAGGCATCCAATACCCTTTCAGATATTGACTGAACAAACAATACCAGACGGAAAGCCGTCTTTATGTTTGTTCAGATTTAAACCATACCTCAAACAAAAAATCCAAGGGTTAGGCTTTTAAAATTGTTACTTATAGAATAACAAAAATAAGCAAAAAGTCAATAAAAAATCAATAAAAAAAGTTGACGGAATTGTGCGGTCGCACAGTTTCGTCAACTTTTTATATAAGCCAATTAAATTAAAAAATTTTTTAAAAAAATCAAAAACCGCTAAATTAAAAAATTAAAAAAAAAATCAAAAACCGCTGGATTTATCAGCGGTTTTTTTGGACGCAAACTTTTGACTTTATAGACTTTCGATTATTTTTCCTTATACCCTGTTCCTGCTGGAATAAGCCGTCCGATAATCACATTTTCTTTTAATCCTTCCAACCTGTCAATCTTTCCAGTTATAGACGATTCTATTAAAATTTTTGATGTTTCTTGAAACGATGCCGCTGACAAAAAACTTGTCGTATTTAATGAAACTTTAGTAATTCCAAGCAGCATCTCTTTTGCCTTTGCTTTTACGCCTTTAACTTTTTCAATTTTATTGTTAACCTCATAAAACTCCGCTCTATCAATAATATTGCCTGGGAAAAAACGGGAATCGCCGTCAAAAGTAATGCTGACTTTAGAAAACATCTGCCTCGCGATAACTTCTATATGCTTATCGTTCAATGGCTGTCCTTGCGAGGAATAAAGATATTGAATTTCGTTAATAATGTATTTCTCCACCGCCTCCCTGCCGAGCAGGCTGTAAAGCTCTTTCGGGTCTAAATTCCCTTCAGTCAATTGCTGCCCTTTTTTAACTTTTTCTTCGTCTTTTACCCAAATATCAACACCTTTAGAAATAACAAACTCTTTAATTTTATTAACTTCAGCGGATACGACGATTTTTTCTGATAAAATTTTAACCCTTCCCTTTTCTTTGCATTTAACCTTTCGCCCTTTTCCGCGAATAAACAGAATATCTCCTTTTTCAACACCTTGCTTGTCTTTAACTTTAATTTTAATCTCATCATTTTCATCTTTGGCATTTTTATGAAAATCATAAACCTCTTCATTGTTTCCCCTGTATTTTAATTTGATAATTTTTTGTCCAGGAATATTTTCTAAAATAATTTTTCCTTTATCGTCTTTGATAACCCTTTCTTGCTGTTCAATATTCACAATTCCGTCTTCTTCGGCTAAATAAGCTTTATTTTTTGGAATCCGCGCTTCAAAAAGTTCAACAACTCTTGGCAATCCTTGTGTAATGTCGCTCCCGGCAACTCCTCCAGTGTGGAAAGTTCTCATCGTCAACTGTGTTCCTGGCTCTCCGATTGATTGCGCCGCTACGACCCCGACAGTTACTCCTGTTTTTACTAAACTATTATGACCTAAATCCCATCCATAGCATTTTTGGCAGACTCCTTTTAATGTTTTGCAATTCAAGATTGAACGAATTTTAATTTTATCTATATCCAGCCGCTCAAGTTCGCCGCTCTCTTTTTCTGTTATCAACTGCCCCTTTTTGATAACTTTTTCTTTAGTTTTAGGATCAATAATATCTTGCAAAGAAACTCTCCCAAGCGCTTTATTAGCCAAACTCCCGCCTAATTTCTCGCTCTCTTCTTTGGTAATTTCAAAACCGCGAGAATCCTTGCAATCTTTTTCAGTTATAAAAACATCTTGAGCAACATCAACTAATCTGCGCGTTAAATAACCAGCATTAGCGGTCCTTAACGCTGTATCAGATAATCCTTTCCTTGATCCGTGCGTAGAAATGAAAAATTCTAATACTCCGAACCCTTCTTTAAAGTTGCTTTTTACAGGCAATTCAATAATATCTCCAACAGGGTTGCTAACTAATCCTTTCATACCTATCATCTGCGTAAGCTGCCCCCAGCTTCCTCGCGCTTTTGAACCGATAATTGAATGAATAGGTCCTTGTTCGTCTAATGAATTTTTCGCTAAAGTTACCACATTATCTTTCGCTATAGTCCAAATCTCAATTATTTTACTGTGCCGTTCTGTGTCTGTAAGAAGTCCTGAATTATACTGTTCTTGAATTTCTGCTGCTAATTTTTCCGCGTCTTTCAAAATTTGCGTTTTTTCTTTTATGTAAGGCAAATCAGACATTCCCCATGAAAGCCCGGATTTAGTAAGATATTTAAATCCTATCTCTTTTAAATTATCAATAAACTTAACAGTTCTATCCATGCCGTATCTGCTCACAATCATTTTTACCAAGCTTTTTAGCGAACCAGCGTCCATCACTTCATTGATATATTCCAAATCTAGCGGAAGAATTTGATTAAACAAAATTCTTCCAACGGTTGTTTTTATAATAGATTTTTTCTTACCGTCTGAAGATTTTAAAATCATTACTTTAATAGGTTCTTTTAATTCTATTTTATTCAAATCATAAACTAAGATCGCCTGTCTGCGCGAACTAAATAATTTTATATCTTTTTCGTCCCGTTTTATAGATTTATCAATAGAAGTCATATAATAAGACCCCCAAACAATGTCTTGATTGGGACTCACTACAGGATCGCCTGTCGCTGGCTTCAATAGATTCTTGCTTGATTGCATAATCTCCCTTGCCTCTTTCACAGCTTCTTTTGTTAAAGGAATATGGACTGCCATCTGATCGCCGTCAAAGTCAGCGTTAAAGGCCGAACAGACCATCGGATGTATCTGTATCGCTTTTCCCTCTATTAAAATCGGCTTAAACGCCTGAATTCCCAAACGATGCAAGGTAGGGGCGCGGTTTAATAAAACATAAGCTTTTGAAATTATATCTTCTAAAATATCCCATACTTCCACTCGCTCCTCATTTATAAAACGGATAGCGCTGCGGACATTATGTATTATCTCTTGTTTTATTAATCGGCTGATAATAAAAGGTTTAAACAACTCCAAGGCCATTTTTTTAGGAAGACCGCATTGGTTAAGTTTTAATGAAGGTCCAACGACAATCACGCTTCGTCCAGAATAATCAACGCGCTTTCCTAATAGGTTCTGCCTAAATCTTCCTTGTTTGCCCTTTAAAACATCGGCTATTGATTTTAGCGTTCTCTTTTGCCCAGTAGATGCCGTAGTTGTTTTTGAATGCCGCGCGCTATTATCAATCAGCGCGTCAACGGCTTCTTGCAGTATTCTTTTTTCATTCCTGCAAATTACTTCCGGCGCATTTAGCGCGTTTAACTGCTTTAAGCGATTGTTTCTATTGATAACTCTGCGGTATAGATCGTTTAAATCAGATGTGGCAAACCGTCCTCCGTCAAGAGCGACCATTGGGCGCAAATCGGGCGGGATTACGGGAATTGTTTTCAAAATCATCCATTCCGGCCTAATGTCGTTCATTTTTAAACTTTTTAGAAGCTTTAATCTCTTGGCGCTTTTTTCAAGTTTTATCCCTTTTGTTGTTTTTATCTCAACTTTCAATTTTTCTATCTCTTTATTTAAATCAATCCTTTCCAATAGCGCGTTTATGGCTTCAGCCCCGATTAACGCTTCAAAAATATGCCCGAATCTCATTGACAAGTCTTGATATTCTATTTCAGTTATAATATTTAATTCTTTTAAATCTTTTAATTCTTTTTCAGCTGAAGTTAAGTTGTTTTCAAGTTCGCTGATATTTTCCTCTTTATCTTTGGCAAGTTCAGCGATACGATCATTCTTTTTATCTAAATCATTTTTATAATCTTTTTCAGCTTGAGCGATATTTTCTTTATATTTTTTGCTTATTTTTTTCTTTTTATCGTTAAATTCATTTTTTACTTCTCCTAATGCCTCCTGTTTTAAATTATCGTCAACTTTAGTTATGATAAAATTAGCAAAATATACAACCTTCTCAAGAGACATCGGGGACAGCCCTAAAATATTTCCGATTTTTGAAGGCACGCTTCTTAAAAACCAGATATGGCTCACGGGCGATGACAACTCAATGTGTCCCATCCGTTCGCGGCGGACTATGGATCTTGTTACTTCAACTCCGCATTTATCGCAAATTATCCCTTTATAGCGAATTTTTTTGTATTTTCCGCAATAACATTCCCAGTCCTTAGAAGGACCAAAAATTTTCTCGCAGAAAAGACCGTTTTTTTCAGGCTTTTGAGTGCGATAATTGATAGTTTCAGGCCTTAAAATTTCGCCATGCGACCAATTATGAATAACCTCAGGCGAAGCTAATTTCAGCCTGATCGCGTCAAAATCCATATTTTTTACATATTCCGACATAAAAATATAAAATTATAAAATTACTTTTCCTCTTTGATTACTTTATATTCTTTCCCGTCTTTTTTTAATAGTTCAACATCTATTCCAAGCCCTTTGAATTCTCGGACTAAAACATTAAAAGACTCAGGGACATTCAACTTTTTAATGTCTTCGCCTTTAATAATAGATTCATAAGCCTTGGATCTGCCTGGAACATCGTCTGATTTAATCGTGAGCATCTCCTGCAGGATATGAGAAGCTCCGTATCCTTCCAGCGCCCAAACTTCCATCTCTCC
>JAGLJD010000160.1 GCA_023142625.1 Candidatus Parcubacteria bacterium
GGCGCTTTTAAAGATTTAGAGGATTTTTTGCAGCGAGTTTTAAGCAAGGATTTGAACAAAAAATCGCTGGAAAGTTTAATTAAATGCGGAGCGTTAGACGGTTTTTGCGAAAGAAGCAAATTGCTGTTTAATTCAGAAAAGATTTTATCATTTGTCCGACAGAACAAAGACAGCCAAAAAAGCAAGCAGGCGAATTTATTGGGGATGCTTTCAAATCCGTATAATTTTAACCTTCAATTAGACGAGGCTGGAGAAGAAGACAAGCAGGGAATGCAGAAGAAAAAACTTAGCTGGGAGAAAGAACTGCTGGGGCTTTATGTGAGCGGACACCCTTTCGCGAAAGTTATTCAGTATTTAGACAGCAGACTTGTGCCTTTGAAAAAAATTCATCAGATGCTCGGAATCGGCAGAAAACAGATTATAGCCGCGGGCGTGATCTCTAAAATTCAGAAGATTTTTACAAAAAACGGGCAGACAATGCTTTTTACGCAGATTGAGGATTTAACCGGAAATTTGGAAATTTTGGTTTTTCCGAATTTATTAAATGAAGATAAAGATTTATGGCAGGAAGAAAAAATTGTGATTATAAAAGGCAGGTTGTCGGATAAAGACGGCGTTGTAAAATTGATAGCGCAGACAGCCGCGGAATTTGACGCGAAAAATATAGACAGCATTTTTAGCAGATTGGAAAGTTATAAAAATGGCAATGGCGGTTTTTATAATAAAAACAGCGGATATAACAGCAATTGTCAAACAGAAAACAGCGCGCAGGCAACAGCAGCAGCGCAAAAATTTATTGATATTTCAATTCCGCAGTTTATTAAAAAAAGCGAACTTGTTAAATTAAAAGATATTTTTTCCAATCAATCAGGCGAGATAAAAATTAGATTTTTAGTTGATAACGGAAATAGCGCCAAAGTTATCAAAACCTCTTTTTCAATTTCCAGCGATTCTTTTCAGGAAGTTAAAGAAAAAGTTGAAGCCGTAATCGGCGGCAACAAAGTAATTTCAAAAATGTAAATATTTTAACTAATCGTTTAACATAGATAAGATATGTTTTTTGACTTTAACGGTTTCTGTTGGTATAATTTTAATAAAATAAAATAATAAAATATGAAAAACAAGAATGAAAATTCAATGGACAAAATCGTCTCTCTTTGCAAAAGAAGAGGGTTTATTTTTCCGTCGTCGGAAATTTATGGGGGGTTTTCCGCTGTTTATGACTATGGTCCTTACGGCGTTGAATTAGCGAATAATATAAAAAAAGAATGGTGGAAAGTTATGGTTCAGCTGCGGGAAGATATTGTCGGACTGGATTCGGCGATTTTTATGAATCCGAAAGTTTGGGAAGCGAGCGGGCATACTTCCGGCTTTTCAGATCCTTTAATAGAGTGCAAAAAATGCCATAGCAGATCAAGAGTAGATCATCTTTTAGAAGACATCGGAGTTTTCGCTGATGAAAAAATGAGCGAAGAAGAAATTCAAGAAATTTTTTCAGAAAACAGAAAAAAGATAAAATGCCCGAAATGCGGGCAGAGCGATTTTGCTGAAGTGAAAAAATTTAATCTTTTAGTTCAGGCAAATCTTGGAAATTTTACCAGCGACTGGACAAAAGACCCAGTCTATCTTCGCGGAGAAACCTGCCAGGGGATTTATGTTAATTATAAAAATATTTTAGATTCAACTCGCGTTAAAATGCCTTTCGGCATCGCGCAGATCGGCAAGGCGTTCAGAAACGAAATAACCGCGCGGCAGTTTGTTTTCAGGACAAGGGAATTTGAGCAGATGGAGATGC
>JAGLJD010000161.1 GCA_023142625.1 Candidatus Parcubacteria bacterium
GTATCCTGCATATCTCTGGCAGGATGATGCTTTGGAATATTCAGCGCTTCAAAATTATAATAATCGCTTTCTAATTCTGGTCCGTCCAAAACCATAAAACCCATTGAAATAAACAGGTCTTCCAGTTCGTTTTGCAATTGCGTGATCGGATGCAGATGCCCGCGTTTTATTTTTTTGCCTGGCAGAGTAATATCAATAAATTCATCTTGATTTTTTCCCTTGCTAAATCTATTTTTCGCTTCTTGAATTTTTAGATTTAATTCTTTTTTAACGCTATTTGCCAGTTTCCCTATTATTCTTTTTTCATCGCCTGCCAGCGCGGATATATTTCGCAATAATTTTGTGAACTCCCCTTTTCGCCCTAAATATTTTATTTCCAAATCCATTAAACTTTCATTGTCCTTAATTTCTTCCAAGCGATTTAAAATTTCATGCTTTAATTTTAAAAATTGCTTTTGCATAAATTATTTATTTTCAATTTTTTTAATCTCTACTGTTTCTCCAGCTTTTTGAAAAAGATATTTCTGCTGGGCGACTGTTAAAAGCGTGGTAATCAGCCAATACAGCGTTAAACCGCCTGGCAAGCTGAAACCGATAAACACAGTCATTACGGGCATAAAATACATCATTTGCTTATTCATTATCGCCATCATATTTTCGTCTTTCGCGCCGCCTGTTTTAAGCGGCTGTTTTTTATGCATCAGCATCTTTGTCTGCCAATATTGCGCCGCTCCGGCTAAAACCGCCAAAACAGCGTTCGGCTGCGACAGATCAACGCCAAAAGAGATTGAGTTAAGTATTTCTGGTCTTTCAATAAACGGATAAATCAAATCTAGGCTTTCCTTTTTAAATCCGTTTCGAAAAACTTGAAAAACCGCAATCAAAAATGGAAACTGGATTAATAAAGGAAAACATGACCCCAAAGGATTAACTTTTTCTTTTTTATAAAGTTCCATTAGCGCTCCTGCCTGTTTCTCTTTTTGATCTTTATACTTTCGCTTTATCTCCTCCATTTTCGGCTGCAAATCCTGCAAAATTTTTTGCGACTTAACAGCCTTATTTGAAAGCGGGAATAATAAAATCTTAATAAGAATTGTCAACAAAACGATGGCTATGCCGATATCGTTTCCAGGAACAGCATTATAGAGCCAGACCAAAAGATTGAATGTCGGTTCGTAAAGAAAGGTGTTATAAAATTGAATCATAAAAATGTTATATTAAAAATTATTTCTTTTGATAATTATTGATCGCTTCTTTTAGCGCTTCTGTCGCCAATAAAGAGCAATGAACCTTGACTTCTGGCACAGCGCCGAACTCTTTTATAATATCGTCTTTGCTTATTAGCGCCGCTTTTTGGATAGTTTTTCCTTTGGCTAAATCAGTCAAAACCGATGAGGCGGCTATCGCGGCGGCGCAGCCCATTGTTTCAAATTTTATATTTTTGATTATATTTTTATCAATTTTAAGATAAATTTTCATAATATCGCCGCAGATCGGATTGCCTGCTTGTCCTACAGTGTCCGCATTTTTAATAGATCCTTGATTATGAGGATTATAAAAATGCTTTAACATTTTTTCGTTATATTGCATATTAAAATTCAGCGCTGAACGCCTTAAAATAAATTTACTTTAAACTACTAAGCGTATAAATTACTCTGTCTTTGCGAGGAGCTTTAAATTTTCTGTCTTTGCGAGTGGAGTGAAACGGAAAGAAGCAATCCCATTACTGAGCGAATAAATTTATTACTATAAACCTTTTTGCGTAAACAACAAGATTGTCGCCCTATCGGGCGACCACCCGTTAGGTGTGGCTTCGTCGCTCTCTCTTCCCCTGCTGCTCGCGAGCGGCGGGGTCGCTCGGCTCCTCGCAAAGACATCTCTAGTTTGGAAAATTCAAAATTATTATTATCTTATCATCTCAAAAATAAAAATCAATAAGCGCGGTATTTTTTAAAAAAGAAAAAACCATTATTGAGTTATGCTATGTTTACAATAATGGTTTTTGCGCCGTTAGCCGACACCGTGGGCTTATGGGTTGCTGGACAAGTTGATTAAAGAAACTATAATATTTTTCTTTAGCAATCTTATCACCTCCCTTTTTTATTTTTGTTAATTTAATTATAGTCACTTATTTAAAATCGTCAAGTAAATTTCATCATATTTTATTTTTATGCTATAATGCAATCAGTTTAATTTTAGCAAATTATTTGCTGATAAAAAATTAATGTTTGCATTAAAAAAACAACTAAGAAGGGGGGTGAGTAAATGTTAGATGCTACACAAGCTTGGCAGATCGCGATTATAACTTCAATTCAAAATTTATGGATTCGCATGATAGAATTCATTCCCAACCTATTCGGCGCCGTTATCATATTTGTTATCGGGCTAATGGTCGCCATCTCTTTAGAAATGCTTGCAATTAGAATATTAAAAAAGATGAAGATTGAAAAAGCAAGCGAAGAGATCGGATTAACCGATTTTTTGGAACGCGGAGATATTAAAATGAATATTCCAAGATTAGTCGGAGGAGCGGTTAAATGGTTTATAATTATCGCCTCTTTAATGGCAGTTGCGGATATTCTTAATCTGCCGCAAATAACCGGTTTCCTAAACAGCATTATCGCTTATATTCCTAATATTATCGCGGCGGTTGTTATAATGGCTATCAGTATTATTGTCGCAAACTTCCTCTCGCGCATCGTTTCCAAGGGAACAAAAACAACAAAAGTCGCGCATAATAAAATGCTGGCTAATTTAAGCAAATGGGCTGTTCTGATTTTCGGGCTAATGGCGGCGCTGGTTCAGTTAGGGGTCGCTTCTTCGCTGATTACAATTCTATTCACGGGAGTAGTTGCTTCTTTGTCTCTCGCCTTGGGCTTGGCTTTCGGGCTGGGCGGCACTGAAAAAGCAATGGAAATTTTAAATAAAAAATGTTGCGGAAAAAAATAGGCTAGTAGAAAATTTTCTATTTTAAAACACGGCAAATTATGCCGTGTTTTAATTTCGCTTCACTGTCTTTGCGAGGAGCCGAGCGACCCGTCTAAATTTTTGTGAAACAAAAACTTAGACGGGAAAGAGAGAGCGACGAAGCCACACCTAACGGGTGGTCGCCCGATAGGGCGACAATCTTGTTGTTTACGCAAAAAGGTTTGTAATTACAAATTTAATTCGCTCAGTAATGGGATTGCTTCGTCATTTCGTTTCGCTATCGCTACACTTCATTCCTCGCAAAGACATTTAAATTAAAATTTTCATTATATTCAGATGTATTTCCTGAATCGGTCGTTCGCCTTCAACTATTTCAACTATTCCTCTTTTTTTATAATCAGTTATAATCGGCTCTGTCTCCTTGTGGTAAATTCTCAATCTTTCTTTTATCTCTTTCGGCTTGTCGTCATCCCTCTGATACAACTTTTTTCCGCATTCATCGCAAATCCCATCTTTTTTAGGCGGATTATATTTAAGATGATAAGTCCGTCCGCAATAGCACATCCGCCGATTTTTAATCCTTTTAACCGCTTCTTTGTCTGAAACTTTAATTTCTATCACTTTATCAATTGCTAAAATTTTATCTAAAAAATTCGCTTGGACTTTATTGCGCGGATAGCCGTCTAAAATAAATCCGCGCGCAACATCAGGTTTTTTTAATCTTTCAGCGATAATTCTGTTGGTTATTTCATTCGGAGCTAATTTTCCTTTATTCAGATAACTGGCTAAAATTTTTCCAAGTTTGTTTTCTTTTTTTATTATCAGCCGAAAAATATCGCCGACGGTAATATGCGGAATTTTCAACTTTTTAGACAGCAGATCCGCCTGCGTTCCCTTGCCCGAGCCTTGCGCGCCAAAAATAAGAATATTCATAATTTTTAGATTAAATTCTCTTTTTAATTATTCTAACAAATAACAGCGTATCGTCAACTATTACCAATATTATGTTTAATAAAATTTGATATCTAATGATTAAAATGGTATTATTAAAAAAGTTAAAATTAATAATTAAATCAAAAACCATTATGCTAAAAGAAAATTTAAAAGTTTTGTTTAT
>JAGLJD010000162.1 GCA_023142625.1 Candidatus Parcubacteria bacterium
CTTTCTAATCCAAAATTTGCAGATTCTCTTAATATCATCGCGTCGGTTGGAACTATTCCCGGCATTCCATAAAAACCGCTAGCGGACGATTCGCTCTTGCTTAAATAATCCTTAAAATCCTGCTCTGAAGCGAACTTCTGAATTTCAACAGATTCGTCTTTCGGTAAAATTTTAATAATCGGCTTCTTGTTAATAATCCTCTTTTTAATTAGAGGAATTTCCGGCGTTGAAATTGAAGCCGGAAGCGTGATGATTATCGCGATAAAGGCAAAACAGAATAGCGCGGCAACCATCATAAAAAAGAAAAAATTTTTGTCCCTCATAAACTTTTTCGCTCGGTATTTTTAAAATATAAACTATTAAAAAAATACCAAGTCTTTTAATAAAAAATTAAATTTGTTTTAATTATTTCTTTAACTCCCCTTCGCCGTTCGGGTTGTGGCCGGTTTTTACTTCGTCGCCGTCTGAATAGCCGTCGCTGTCCGTATCGGGATTATTCGGGTCGGTTTTGAAAATATTGATTTCCGCGTGGTCAAACAGCCCGTCGCTGTCGCTGTCAACTGAATTCGGATTAGAGCCGAATTTTTTTTCTTTATCATCAGACAGTCCGTCCTGATCGCTGTCTTTTTTATCTTTGATTAAAACTGGATTTATTTGCGAGTTGACATTCTCCGTATCTCCGTCCTGTTTTTTTTCTGTCTGCCCTAAGTTTAATTTTTTATCTCTTTGTTCTTCTTTTATTTGCAAAAACAAAAAAACGGCAACAATTAAAATAATTATTACGGAAATTAAAGTTATAATTTTCTGTTTTTTAAGCATAAATATTTTTTATTCAAAATCGCAAGGGTATAAAATGTTAAAATATTATTGCATAAATAAAATAAATTACCAAGTGCAAAAATCCACTGGCGCGCCGCTTTCTCCGCTTGCGCCGCAACAACATTGTGAATCTATGCCAAAATTATATCCTTTATAAGTTATATTTTCTCCTGCCGATTCAAAACAAACGCAATTACAACTGGCTTGATCAAGCTGGCAAGGGCTAACCGGGCAGTTAAGGCTTGCGTTCATACCCACTCCTTCGCACCGCCAATCAAATGTTCCGCTCATGCAATGATAGCCGTGAGTAGATAAACTAACCGCAGTGGCATTTACAGGAGCATTTGAATCGTCTCTGCAGGTTATAAATCCCGCGGCATCAACAGATTTTATGTTATCTATTCCTCCGCAAGGAATGCAATGTCCGTCAACGCAAACTTCATTATTTGCAGTATCGCAATCTCCGCAATCAATTGTTCCGCCGCACCCGTTATCCAACTCGTAAACTAAATTATAGCCGTCAATAGTCGGCGTTATAGAAGAGTCGGCTGCTTCTAAAACCGCTCTCCATCTTAAATCTGATCCTGTATTGGCAAAAGTATGCTCTGTTCCCAAGATTACTAATTCCCAGTCAGCGCCTCCGTTAACTGATAAATAATGAGTGATTGCCTGTCCGTTTAAATTCTGATTAACTGTTAGGGTGGCCTTTGTAATATCATCCGTTGTACTGTCAAGCGCGGCTGACTGGGCAATTACAGGAGAGACAAAAGGGGTAATTCCCATTCTCACTTCCCCGTCGCCCGCCCATTCAGCCGTAGTATTTGCCGCGTCCTTATTAACAGTGTCGCTAAAATCTTCAAGGATAAAATTGCTTATGCAAACTCCGTCTGACTGGCAGAATGTTTCAGCGGGACAAGGGCAGTCAACTTCGCAAACGCAGCAGTCTTCGCCCACTTCACAATCGTCATCGCCGCAATCAGTATAGCAACCCTCGTCAACTGTCCCATCGCAGTCGTTATCTATGTTATCGCAAATTTCATCGGAAGGGGTTGCAGGAGTTGCGCTGCATATTGAAGGTCCTAGCAGATCATCAGGGTCGCAGATATATATCCCGAATTCTTTGCAGGCTCCGATGCCAACTTCGCAGATTTCTCCTAAATTCGGCCAGTCTTCGTTGACTTCCCCATCGCAATTGTTGTCAATGCCGTCTCCGCAAATTTCAATAGCAT
>JAGLJD010000163.1 GCA_023142625.1 Candidatus Parcubacteria bacterium
ATTGATTGATAAGCATATTTATTATAAATATGATTGGGACAGTTTAAGAAATAAAAAAAAGAATAAATTAGAATTTCAAAAAGAGTTTAAGCTTATTAAGGATAAAAATATTCCAATGCTTGGATTTTCTAACCGTTTAAGCGAGGAGAAAGGAGTTTTGCTTTTACAGAAGACAATCCATATTCTTTTAAAGTTAAATTTGCAAATCGTTATTATTTGCGATAATTACGGCAACAAGGAATATATCAAATTTTTTAAAAAAATCGCACGGCAGCATCCTGATAAATTTGTTATTTATGTTAAAAAGCCATTTCCAGAAGATATGGAAAGCAAAATGTTTGCCGCCAGCGATATGTTTTTAATGCCTTCAAGTTTTGAGCCGTGCGGAATTTCTCAGATGAAGAGTTTGCGTTATGGGAGCATTCCCATAGTCCATAAAACAGGAGGGCTGTCAGACACGATCGCTGATTTTAATCCGCGTAAAAACATAGGCAACGGATTTGTTTTCCAGTCTTACAACAAAGAAGAGTTTTTAATGGCGATAGCAAGAGCGCTGGAAAATTATAAATATCCGAAAGTTTGGGAATATTTGACATGGCGCGGAATGAAAGAGTCTTTTTCTTGGAAGCTGCCTGCGAAAAAATATTTAGCGCTTTATAAAATAGCAATAAAAAAACGGCTTTTGAAATTAGATTAAAGATATGTCCGAAAAAAAATATTTAATTATGAGAGATAGAAAAGTAATGCTCACGCCTTGCTATTGGAATATGATTACACAAATTTCTCATGAAACATATAAGATTTATAAAATAAACATAAAGTTTATATGGCAGTATTTTAGTCGCGAAGGAATGCTGCAATTTTATTTAAAAAAAGATTGGGAAAAAGTAAGTTATTTTATCAGCAAAAAAGTTTTTAATGATAAAAATTTTATAAATAACTTGCAAATAAAACTTAAACAGGCCGAAGGAAGAGCGAATAAATTTTTAGAAAAAAATAAAAATTTGGATTATAAAAATTCAATTTTTAAAAAATTAATAAATACAGCAAATATTATAAAAGATTTATGGTTAAAATATGATTGTATAAATGTTCCTGTTTGGTATGTCGGCGGAGATAAATTTTGGAAAATGGTTAATAATGAGATAAATATTCCAGAACAAGATTTTTTATTTTTAACAACTCCAATAGAAAAAACAGCGGTTAGCAAACTAGAATATGAATTATTAAAGCGCGCAAGATTAGTTAAAAATAATAAAAAATATTTATCAAGGCAAGGTTAAAGTTTTATTTTCGCCGAATGAGGGCGGCAAGATTAAAAGTGGGAATTTTTTAGTGGCAACAATGACAACGCCTGATTATATTATTTCCATGAAAAAGGCAATAGGTTTTATCACTGACGAAGGGGGAATTACCTGCCACGCAGCTATAGTCGCGCGCGAAATGAATAAACACTGCATCATCGGCACGAAAATCGTCACTAAGGTTTTGAAAGACGGGGATTTAGTTGAGGTGGACGCTGATAAAGGAGTGGTAAAAATATTTAAAAAAGCGAAATAATAAAATAATCAAAAGAGTAAATTTTAGTTGACAGTTGACAGTTAACTGTCAACCTTTTAAAATTTAAAAGGAGAAATGATTATGTTTTTAAAAGATTGCTGGCGTTTTTGCATTGACTGGCTTATGCCTATTGAATGCCTGTTTTGCGGCAAGTATGGGAAATTAGTCTGTGATGAATGCTTGGAAAATATTGAATTTAATCCGATTAACAGATGCCCTTTTTGCGCCAAATTTTCTTTTTCAGGTATTACTTGCTATAATTGTGAAAAAATAAATAAAGGATTAAATGGGTTATTCTGTTACGGTTTTTATAATAATGTCAGGATTAAAAAAATAATTCATTTTTTTAAATACAGGTATTTATCAGCCCTTGCCGATCCTTTATCTATAATGCTTGAGCAGGTTATAAAAAATATAAAAAAAGGGCAGCAAATAGGCGCTTTGCCTAAAATAATAGAAGAAGATACGCTGTATATCCCAGTTCCGCTGCATAAAAGAAAATTAAGGGAAAGAGGATTTAATCAAGCGGAACTATTATTAAGAAAGTTAGCTGACAAAAAAGAAATTTTAGAGGAAAATATTTTATTGGACGGTTTAATAAGATCCCGCTATACTCATCCGCAAGCGAAATTGCCCAAAGACGAGAAGATTAATAATTTAAAAAACGCTTTTGCGTATAATGGCAAAGAATTAAAAAATAGAAGTGTTGTTTTAATAGACGATGTTTCAACAAGCGGAATTACTCTGAATGAGTGCGCTAAAGCTTTAAGAAAGAATGGAGCAAAAAAAGTTTGGGGCGTTGTCATCGCCAGAGGATAGATAAAAAAATTTTAAATTTTAAATTTATAATTTTAAATCAATTTTAAATGTTTAAATAGTTAAAACAGACAATTATTTTAAATTTTTAAATAATATTTTTAAATAATTAGAAAATAATTTAAAATTTATTCATTTGGATTTCATTTTAAATTTAAAATTAGAAAGTTAAAAAATATTTAGAATTTATTTTATTGTTAATTTTTTAAAAGTGATAAAATTTAATAATTTAATTTATAAGTATATGTTTTGCGGATGCGTTGGAGAAAAAAATTTAAAAAATTGCAAATTGGCGATAAAAAAAGCGCGGAAAGACGGCGCTGATTTAATTGAGTTAAGAATTGATTACTTAAGAAAAAAAGATGAATGCGGCGAGATTATTACTGATTACGACCTGCCCATTATAGCGACTAACAGAGGAGGAGATCAGAAAATTTTAATCAAGGCGATTAAAGCAGGCGCGCGATATATTGATATGGATATTAGAGAGATAGATTTTAGCGTGTTGGATTTTGCTAAAAAACAGAAATGCAATGTTATTATTTCTTGCCATAATTTTCAAAATACGCCTTGCAAAAATGAATTATTAAAAATTATTAAAAAAGCGCGAAAGAAAGGTGCTGACATTGTAAAGATTATAACAACCGCTAAAACAGAGAGCGATAACCAAGCGATTTTATCTCTTTATGAGAATCGCGATTTTCCTTTAGCCGCTTTTGCTATGGGAAAAATCGGGCAGCCGACAAGGATGTACTGCTTAATTCACGGCGCGCCGTGGACATACTGTTCATTAGGAAAAAAACAGACAGCGTCGGGGCAGATAGAATTAAAGCAGGCAAAAAAAATAAAATTATACGGCGTAATAGGAAATCCAATAAAGCATTCAATGAGTCCCGCGATGCACGCGGCTAATTTTCAGTCTTTAAAAATTAACGCAAAATATGCTGCTATTCAAGTCAAAAATTTAAAGAAGTATATGGAAATATTTGCCGCGCGCGGAATATTAGGCATCAACATAACAATTCCGCATAAAGTTGAAGTAATGAAATATTTAGATAAAATAGATGCTTTGGCAAAGAAAATCGGCGCGGTAAATACTGTTAAAAATAAGAACGGGAAGCTGATCGGCTATAATACTGACGGATATGGAGCGCTAAAATTTTTGCGCGAAAAAGTAAAGAGTATAAGAAATAAAAAAATTGTTATTTTGGGCGCGGGCGGCGCGGCGCGGGCGATTTATTTTACTTTAAAACAAGAAAAAGCAAATTTGATTATTTTAGCGAGAGATAAAGCAAGCGGAGAAAAAATCGGAAAAACTTTAAAATTAAATAATAAAAATTTAAAAATAGAATTAGGAAAAGCGGATATTTTAATAAATTGTTCTTCTGTCGGAATGAATTCAGAAGAGACTCTTGTTCCGAAAGAATATCTTAAAAAAAATTTAGTAGTTTTTGATATTGTTTATACGCCGATAAAAACGCGGATGATAAAAGACGCAGAAGCTGTCGGATGTAAAACCGTTTTGGGATATAAAATGCTTGTTTATCAGGGTGCTGAGTCTTTTAAAATTTGGACAGGCAGGAAAGCAGATATAGCAGTCATGTCTGATATTGTTAGAAATCATCTTTTGCCAAGTGTAGCTTTAGTCGGATTTATGGGGTCAGGAAAAACAACGGTTGGAAAAGTTTTGGCAAAAAAATTAAATAAAAATTTTATTGACATAGATGTTGAAATTGAAAAGCGCGCTAAATTGCCAATAACTGAAATTTTTGCGAAATACGGAGAAGCGAATTTTAGAAAAATAGAAAAAGATGAATTAAAATCCGCGTTAAAAAACAGGACAGCAGTTATAGCCTGCGGGGGAGGCGTTGTTTTGAGCAAAAAGAATAGAGAATTATTGAAAAATTTTTCTACTGTAATTTTTTTAAAAGCCGAAGCTGAAACTATCGCCAAGCGGTTAAAAAACGATAAAAGCAGACCGCTGTTATGCGGTAGTGATAAAGAAAAAATAAAGAAGATAAAAGAGATGATTAAAAAAAGAAAAATATTTTATCAAAAAGTTTTAGATTTTACAATAGAT